>JAITTM010000220.1 GCA_031286975.1 Coriobacteriales bacterium | reverse complement strand
AATCACCCAGTATCTCAAGCTGGAAAAGAAACTCGTGGCTGGAGCGCGATTCGCCATCTCCCAGATCGGGTATGATGCCCGCAAGATGCAGGAACTCATCTGGTACCTGCGTGACAACGGCTACCAGACGCCGGTTATCGCCAATATCTACCTGTGCACCCTTGGAGCGGCACGTCTCATGAGCCGGGGTGGGATCCCCGGCTGCTACCTGGACAAACGCCTCCTGGCATTGATCGAGGAGGAGACAAAAACTGCGGATAAGGGCCAGGCCGCACGCCACCTGCGAGCAGCGAAACTGGTTGCCATAGCGCGTGGCCTGGGTTATGCCGGCGTGCATATCGGTGGCATGGGTTTGAGCGCGGAGGTGCTGAACTGCATCCTCGACACCGCTGACGAGCTGCAAGGCCGATGGGAGCAGCTCGCCACGGAGTTCGACTACGGACAAGCGGATGGATTCTATTGCTACCAACCCGAGCTGGATGCTCAAGGGCAACCCACCGGCCTCAATGCGCATGAGCCTGCCCCCCGCACCGAGGTACGCCGCGAGCACGCCATCCTCAAGACCTATGGACTCTCGCGCTTTTTTCATTATTGGATACTGACTCAGGGAAAACGCGGCTATAAGATGCTTGAGAAGGTGATGGACTGGCGTGAGCGCAAGAAGGGTCTCCACCGCAGCCACGGTTTTGAGCATCTGCCAAAAACCATGCTCTATGGTTGTTTGGACTGCGGCGATTGCGGTCTTGAACCAGCAGTCTATACCTGCCCCATGACACAGTGTCCCAAGTGTCAACGCAATGGACCTTGCGGCGGCAGCATGAATGGCTGGTGCGAAGTCTATCCCAACGAACGCTATTGCATCCATTTCAAGGCATACCATCGTCTTAAGAAGTACAATGAACTCCACAAGCTTGATGCCTATATCACGCCGCCCAACAACTGGGATTTCTACGAGACATCGGCCTGGAGCAACTACACGCACAAACGCGACAACACGGCGTTTCGTCTGTCCTTGCCGGATGACAGGAGCGATCCTGTTGCAGATACCGCCCGCAACAACCAGAAAAGGGAGCATTCATGATCATCATCGGAGAGAAGATCAACGGTTTTATCCCCAAGACCTTGGCTGCAATCAATGCAAGGGATGAGGACTACATACGTTTTATCGCCCAAGGCCAGAAAGATGGCGGTGCCAACTACCTTGATATCTGCGCCGGTGTCGCTCCTGAGATCGAGCGCGAGACCATGGAATGGCTCATGCAGATAGTGCAGGATGCCGTTGATCTTCCCTTATGCCTTGATAGCTCTGATCCGCAGGTGCTGCTTGACATGATGCCTTTTGCCAAGAGACCCGGCATCCTCAACTCGGTTTCACTTGAAGAGGGTAAATGCGAGGCGATCCTACCTGCAATCGCAGATACCGAGTGGTGTGTTGTCGCCCTTACCTGCGACAGTACGGGCCTTCCTGGTGGCCCAAAAGCCAAATTCGAGCTTGCGTCCAAGATCATCGGCAAAGCCAATGCGCTGGGCATCGCGAGCTCTCGCATCTTCATCGACGCGCTGGTCGAGGGCATCGCCACAAAAGAGGATTCCTTCTTGAGCTTCAGCGAGGCCATCAGGCTCATCAAGGCCGAATATCCCGATGTGCACTTCACCTCAGGTCTGAGCAATATCTCGTTTGGTATGCCCTACCGCAAAGCCATCAACATGCAGTTTCTGGCCTTATCCATGGCTGCGGGCATGGATAGCGCCATCATGGACCCCATGTCAGCCGATATGCAGGCCACACTGCATGCGACCAACACCCTGCTCGGCAACGACGAGTACTGCATGGAATACCTGCAGGCTTACCGCGGCGGGCTCTTTGACGCAAGGCCTGCGTAGCCCTCATTCGGGTTTGGACGCATAGGCCATGCTGCGCGCCGCACCCGAGCAACCAGGATCCATCTGGCAAATCACGATCGAATACGGAGGAAACAACACATGCTCTCAGACATCGAAATCGCCCAAGCCAACACAGCCGAGCCCATCCAAGAAATCGCGGAGAAGATCGCGATTGACCCCAAATATCTGGAGCTCTACGGCAACTACAAGGCCAAGATCGACTACAACATCCTCACCGATACCGCCACAAGCAACGGCAAACTGGTGCTCGTCACCGCCATCAACCCCACCCCTGCCGGTGAGGGCAAGACCACCACAACGGTCGGCCTGGCAGACGGCCTGGCCAAACTGGGCAAGAACGTGGTTGTCGCCTTGCGCGAGCCCTCGCTTGGTCCGGTCTTTGGCGTCAAGGGCGGAGCAGCTGGCGGAGGCTACGCGCAGGTGGTGCCCATGGAGGACATCAACCTGCACTTCACTGGTGACTTCCATGCCATCGGCGCGGCCAACAACCTGCTTGCGGCGATGCTCGACAACCATATCCAGCAAGGCAACGAACTCGATATCGACCCCAAGAATATCACCTGGCATCGCGCCGTTGATATGAACGACCGCCAACTGCGTTACCTGATCGATGGCCTGGGCGGCATGACTAACGGTGTGCCGCGCGAGGACAGCTTCGACATCACGGTCGCCTCCGAGGTCATGGCCATCCTTTGCCTATCCAGCTCGATCACCGACCTCAAGGAGCGCTGTGCCCGCATCATCGTCGCCTACAACCGCAGGGGTGAGCCGGTCACCGCAGCAGACCTCAAGGCACAGGGTGCCATGGCCGCGCTGCTCAAAGATGCCCTGAAACCCAACCTGGTACAAACCCTCGAAGGCACGCCGGCCTTTGTGCACGGCGGCCCCTTTGCCAACATCGCGCACGGCTGCAACTCGGTCATGGCCACACAGCTTGCCCTCAAGTTCGGCGATTACGCCATCACCGAGGCCGGCTTTGGGGCAGACCTCGGTGCGGAGAAGTTCCTGGATATCAAGTGCCGTCTGGCCAACCTGAGCCCCGCGGCAGTCGTCATCGTCGCCACGGTTCGCGCACTCAAGAATCACGGTGGCGTTGCCAAGGCTGATCTCAACGATGAGAACCTCTCCGCGCTTGAAGCGGGGCTTCCCAACCTGCTCCAGCATGTCACAAACATCAAGGATGTCTACCGGCTTCCCGTGGTGGTGGCCCTCAACGCCTTTCCCACCGACACGCCCGCCGAGCTCAGGCTGGTGGAGGACAGGTGCCGAACGCTGGGTGTCAACGTCGCTCTCAGCGAGGTTTGGGCAAAGGGTGGCGAAGGCGGCATCGCCCTCGCCAAAGAGGTCATCCGCCTGGTTGATGAGCCCAACGACTTCAGCTTCGCCTACGAGTCCTCCCTTTCCATCGCGGAGAAGCTCGAGGCGATAGCAACGCGGATCTACCACGCCAACGGCGTGCAACTGACCGCCACAGCCCAGGCGCAGGCAAAACTACTCACTGACCTGGGCTATGGCAGTCTGCCGGTCTGCGTTGCCAAGACCCAATATAGTTTCTCGGATGACCCCACTCTGCTGGGCGCTCCCACGGGCTTCACGATCACCGT
Organism: Coriobacteriales bacterium; assembly: GCA_031286975.1. Lineage (GTDB taxonomy): Bacteria > Actinomycetota > Coriobacteriia > Coriobacteriales > UBA8131 > JAITTM01. The sequence continues at coordinate 5,337 of JAITTM010000220.1, read as the reverse complement.
ACGTAACCTCAAGGTCAGTGCCGGTGCCGGCTTCATCGTCGCGCTCACCGGCGACATCATGACGATGCCCGGTCTGCCCAAGATCCCCAGCGCGGAGCGCATCGACGTCGACGCAACCGGCACGATCAGCGGGCTGTTCTGATGGCTGGTTTCACGTCTGCATCCTGCGAAGAGTTCATCGAGGCCCTGGCATCCAAAGCACCGGTGCCCGGTGGGGGCGGAGCCTCCGCCCTGGTGGGTGCCCTGGGCACCGCACTGGGCAACATGGTGGGCAGCCTCACCGTTGGCAAGCCCAAATATGCCGCTGTCGAGGCAGAGCTGATTGCGCTCAAGGCGCAGGCGGATGCCCTGCAGCAAGCCTTACTCGAGCTGGTCGCCCGCGATGCCGAGGTATTCGAGCCACTCTCGCGTGCCTATGGCCTGCCCAATACAACCAATGAACAGAAGGCCGCGAAGACACAGGTCATGGAGGCCTGCCTGCGCGAATGTTGTGCCGTGCCACTTGAGATCATGGAGCGCTGCTGTGAATCGATAGACCTGCACGAGCAGTTCGCCGCCAAGGGCACTGCTCTCGCCATCAGCGATGTGGGTTGCGGCGTCGCCCTCTGCAAGGCAGCATTGCTCAGCGCCAGCCTCAACGTCTTCATCAACACCAAGGCGATGACTGACAGGGTTTTTGCCGAGAAGATCAATGCCCAGGCACAGGTGCTGCTGGACGCGTACGTCACGAAGGCCGACGCGGTTTTTACCGATGTCGCCGCCCGATTCGCCTAGAAGAGCACGGCTTTTCGCCCGTTCAAGATGAGATAGAAGGAGTACCATGGCAGAATTATTGCAGGGGGCACCGGTGGTCGAAGCGCTCGATAAGCAAACCGCCGCCGACACAGAGATGCTCAAGGCGCAGGGAGTCGAGCCCACGCTGGCGATAGTGCGCGTAGGCGATCGCGGCGATGACATCTCATATGAGCGAGGAGCGACAAAACGTGCGGAGAAAGTCGGGGTTGCCGTCAGACACATCACCCTGACCTCCAACATCTCCCAGACGGAGCTTCTCGCCCTTATCCAAAAGCTCAATGGTGATGCCTCGGTGCACGGCGTGCTCCTGTTTCGCCCCCTGCCCCAGCATATCGATGAGGATGTTGTGTGCAACGCCCTGGCTCCCGAGAAGGACGTCGACGGCATCTGTGACCTCTCGCTTGCCGCCGTGTTTGCCGATAAGACCACCGGCTATGCCCCTTGTACCGCACAGGCCTGCATGGAGCTACTTGACTACTATGGCATCGACCTCGTGGGCAAGAATGCCCTGGTCGTGGGGCGCAGTCTGGTGGCTGGCAAACCGGTCAGCATGATGCTCCTGGGCAAGAATGCCACCGTGACGGTTGCGCACTCACGCACCGCCGACCTGCGCTCTGTGGTTGCTGCCGCCGAGGTGGTGATTGCTTGCGTGGGACGGGCAAGGCTGCTCGACGCAAGCTACCTGCGCGCTGGGCAGACGGTCATAGACGTGGGAATCAACATGGCAAACGATGGTTCTCTTGTGGGAGATGTTGACTTTGAGGGCGTATTGGATACCATTAGAGCCATCACGCCCGTACCCGGAGGCGTTGGTACGGTAACCACAAGCGTATTAGTCAAGCATGTGGTTGAAGCCGCGCAGAAGTCCGTCAGCCCCTAAAGAGATTGGAACACCATGGTAGATCAGTACACGCCCCAACCACCGCAACCGCAGTACCAGCAGAACTATGCTCCAACACCCCAGCCGGGGATGCCCCAGCAATATGCTCCCGCCAATCAGGATGTCACGCTCGGCGACTGGGTTCTCACCATCTTCTTGACCGCCATCCCGCTGGTGGGCTTTATCATGCTCTTTGTATGGGGCTTTGGTTCAAGCACCCCTGAGTCAAAGAAGAACTGGGCACGGGCAACGCTTATCTGGTATGTGATTGGCGTGATTGTATCGATCCTCTTCGCCGTATTCTTTGGCGCCCTGATTATCGCGGCGATTCAAAATGGCGGCACAAGCTACTACCGCTTTTAAGCCGCAGGAGCCAAGTCAGCTTACTGGAGGGCGGCTTGCTGGCATTTCATGCGTTATGTATTTTGGTAGACGCGCAAACGAGTGGACGACCGGTGAAGTCGTCCACTCGTTTTGGTTCACCCCTGCGTTTTGGCTTCGTGCCCGATTGTCATTCCGTTGCAACTGGTGCGGTGATTGGATCCTGCTCTGCCGTTGAGGTTGCGACGGGGGCGGGGTTCTTCTCAATATCGATACCGCGAGCTGTTTGTAGCACCTTGACCAGGTGATATAGCACCAACGCCGCAACCGATCCGATGGCGATGCCGCCCAAGGTGATACCGCCGGTACCATCCGCGGCCGCGCCAAAGGTGAAGGTGAAGTCAGCGATGCCGATAACCAGAGGCACGGCACCGGTGATGATGTTCAGGGGTTTGGAGAAGTCGACCTTGTTCTCCACCCAGATGCGCACACCCAACATGCCTATCATGCCATAGAGCAGGATGCAGACGCCGCCCAACACACCAGCAGGAATGGTGTTGATGGCAGCGCCGAACTTGGGGCAAAGTGAGAGAATCAAAGCACCAGCACCGGCGATATAGTAGGCCGCGGTCGAATAGACCCGCGTAGCCGCCATGACCCCGATGTTCTCGGCATAGGTGGTGGTACCTGAGCCACCGCCCATGCCCGCCAAAAACGTGCCCAGACCGTCCGAGAACAGCGCCCGACCGATGGAGCCGTCGAGGTTCTTGGCGGTCATCGTCGCCACAGACTTCACGTGCCCGATATTCTCAGCGATCAAAACCAGCACAACGGGCAGAAACATCGGGAGGATGCTCCACTCGGGCACGGGCAGTATGAAGGTCGGCAGGCCAACCCAATCGGCCGCGCCTATGGCGGCAAAATCAACCTCGTTGCTCAGCGCGGCAAAGGCATACCCTATCAGCACGCCCACGAGGATGGACAGGCGCCCGAGCATGCCCTTGGAGAGTGCCTGGATTAGCACGATAGCCCCAAAGGTCACGAGGGCAACCAGCGGTGAGGCCATGAAGTTGTTATAGGCTGCCGGGGCGAGGTTAAAACCGATGAGCGCCACAATGACACCGGTGACGACAGGCGGCATCAGTTTGTTGACCCAGCCCGTCCCCACCCGCATGACCAGTAGACCGACGAGCGCCAACAGGACGCCGGTGCAGGCGATGCCAAAAGTCGCGACACCCAAGTTCCCACCGGCCGTAGCGGCCATGATAGGCGCGATGAAGGCAAACGATGAACCAAGGTAGCTGGGAACCTTGTTGCGTGTGATGAGAAGGAAGAGCAAGGTGGATATCGCCGAGAAGAACAGCGTGGTGTTGGGCGGGAAGCCCGTTATCAGCGGTACGAGGAAGGTCGCGCCAAACATCGCCACGATATGCTGTAGCCCGATGCCGGTGGTGCGTGCCCACGACAAGCGCTCGTCAGGGGCGATGACCTCCCCGGCCCCTATCTTCTTTCCGTCCCCGTGGAGCTTCCAACTGAACATAGCCATTGCCTCTCCTTTCCATAGCCCTACCGATGTATACGATCTTTGCTCTCACCAACCTATCAGGCTGGTTTGTGAACTCTTGGCGCCCCTGATTGCCCGCTATGCGTCCGAGCCTTTCGTGTGCCCACGATGCCTGCGACTGGCGCTTTGATCCGCGCTGATGCCCTATGCCAACTCCTGCGCGATGGCATCAAACGCTGCGGCAGGGTCATCGGCCTCGGTGATGGGACGGCCTATGACCAGATGTGAGGCACCTGCCGCCAGCGCCGCGGCAGGCGTGCTCACGCGGGATTGATCGTGAACAGAAGCCCCAGTCGGCCGCACGCCCGGCGTCACGATAGCTGCCTGGGGTCCCAGCAGTTCGCGCAGCTGGGCTGCCTCCTGTGGAGAGGCCACCACCCCGTCAAGCCCTGCCCTCTGCGCCTGGAGCGCCAGCGCAGCCACCTGCTCGCTCAGGGAGCGAGTCACGCCGCCAGCCGCAAGCGCCGCGGCATCCATCGAGGTGAGCACCGTGATGGCAAGGCTTATGGGTCGCTTTGTCAAGGCGGGCATAAGCTCCCCGGCCTCCTTGATGCCCTGTGCCGCCGCCTCCATCATGGCGCAGCCGCCAATCGCGTGAACTGTGAGCATATCGGCTCCGGCAAGCACCACCGAGTGAGCCGCACCACGCACCTGATGCGGGATGTCATGCAGCTTGAGGTCGACAAAGACCTTGAAGCCGCGCTCCTTGAACTCACGGACGATCTGAGGCCCCGCCGCATAGAACAAAGTCATGCCCACCTTGAGCCAGCTGGCATGCCCAGCCAATTGCGCAGCCAAAAGGCGCGCCTGCTCGGGCGAGCAATCCAAGGCAACGATGATCTTCTCGGCAGCCGCATTTATTCCCGCATTCATTTGAGTGCTCCAATCAACTCTTCCATCGCACGCACGTCGTGCTCCTGGCACCAGGCGTGCAGTTCGCCTATGAGGTGCGGCACGCGCACAGGGTCGGTGAAGTTCGCCGTGCCGATGGCAACCGCGGTGGCTCCGGCCAAGAAGAACTCGATCATGTCCTCGACCGTGGTGATGCCGCCCATGCCCAAAAGGGGGATCGTGACGGCTTTGTAGGTCTGATGCACCAGATGCAGGGCAATCGGCTTGATTGCCGGCCCCGAAAGCCCGCCGACACCGCGCGCCAGGACGGGCGTGCGCGTGTTGCTGTCGATAGCCATGCCGGTCACCGTGTTGATAAGACTGAGCGCATCGGCGCCCGCCGCCTCAACGGCACGGGCTATCACGGTTATATCTGTCACGTTGGGCGAAAGCTTGACGATCAAAGGCCGCCGAGTCGCCTGTCTGCACTGTGCCGTGACCTGTGCCGCCAGCTTTGGATCGGTGCCAAAGGCCATACCGCCACAATCGACATTGGGGCAGGAGATGTTGACCTCGTAGGCACTGACCGCCGCCTCCTGCTCGAGGCGCTCGATCACACGGGCATATTCCTCAAGCGAGTGGCCGCAGACATTGACGATGACCGGCACGCCTTGCTCTGCCAACCAGGCGAGGTCGTTTTGGCAGAATGCCTCAACGCCGGGGTTCTGCAAGCCGATGGAGTTGAGCATGCCGCTGGCGGTCTCGGCGATGCGCGGCGCGGGGTTGCCTGCCCAGGGTGCCAGTGAGACTCCCTTGGTAGTGACGGCTCCCAGCCGTGAGAGCGGGGGCTGCTCCTTGCCGGATGGGAGCATCTGCTCCCAGAGTGCAGCATACTCCCTGCCGCTGCCAAAGGTGCCAGAGGCAACCGTTACGGGGCAAGCCAAAG
>JAITTM010000184.1 GCA_031286975.1 Coriobacteriales bacterium | reverse complement strand
ATTTCGTAGTGCAAGGCGTCCGACCGAGCACTACTGTACGTAATGTGAAAAAGGACAACGCAGCAATGCGGAATATGAACAAGTGACTCTGTACATTTTTAGCTGTTACAGGGCACTAGACAATTGATTAATTCATGCTTCCCTGATTGTCTAAAGACCCACAAAAGAAAGAGCCGATCTTGCCGCTTGAGCGCCGTACACATTTATGTCGCACACAGCATTGCCACCCAGGCGATTGCCGCCATGGATGCCACCGGTTACTTCACCAGCAGCAAATAGCCCGGGAATGACGTTGCCCGTGGTATCTATAACCTGTGCCTGAGTATCAATCTTTATGCCACCCATCGTATGATGAATACCAGGAGCAACTTTTATGGCATAAAACGGCGGATGCTTGATAAGATTGCGGCTCTCTGTGCGGCCAAAGGGATCGACGGTCTCAGCTTCAATAGCAGAATTATAGGCAGTCAAAGCATCCATAAAGTTCGCGACATCGACTTCCATCTCTGTGGCAAGCTCCTCAAGACTCTCTGCCTGCAGAGCAAGACCTTTGGGCTCAAATTTTTTGGCGATACTCGTATTTGCGTCATAGACTTCTTTGTCAAACACGGCATAGGACCATCCTCCCGGTTGTTCCCATTCAATCGCGGTAACAGCATCGCGCGTAAGCAACTCATTGGTGAATCGCTTGCCCTCTGCGTTGATGAGCACTGCGCCGTCACCACGGATTCCCTCACTGAGAAGAATAGCCGTATTCTGCTCAACCGTGGGATGCACCTGGATTTCTCCCATATCAACGGTAGCTGCTCCAAGAGCTTCAGCCAGCGCAATGCCATCGCCTTGCGCACTTGCAAGATTGGTGGTTACCGCATCAAGAAGTTCGGGACGATAGCTCGCCAGCATTTCGTGGTTTGCGCCAAAGCCGCCTGCTGCGACAATAACTGCGGGAGCACGGTACTCGGTCGTTTTGTTACTTTCAAGACTCACGACCCGAACACCAGAAATTACCCCCTCAGTGCTGAGTATCTCTTCAACATCGCTTTGGAGCAAAATGTCGATTTCGCTTTCTTGGCAGAGCCCTGTGAGTCCAGTTACCAGATATTGTCCCACTGCGCTACCATCGCCAGGACGATGGATGCGTTTTACTGAGGCGCCACCAGAAGTGCCAAGTTTTGTGAGTGGCAACGCGTGGTCTTCCAACCAATCGATGGCAGCGCTCGAGTTTTGGCACATATGGTTGATGAGATCCCTGTTGCCTTTTTCGTGACCGCCAATAAATGTGTCCTCTGCAAACAGCGTATTGCTGTCGAGAATATCGTTCTCTGCCTGCAACCTCGTTTCACTTGCGTTCATGCCGCCCTCTGCAAAGTTCGTGTTTCCTCCTGTAGAGGCATTTTTTTCCAGGAGAAGAACACGAGCGCCCGCCTCGAAGGCATGGAGGGCCGCAACCATGCCGGCACCCCCAGCGCCTATGATGATGATGTCGTAGCTCGGGGCTTCTTCGCTCGCCCCATCGGCGGCTTCTGATGCGAGTCTGGGTGCGCAGCCTGAAACTCCCAAAAGGGCTGCGAGTGATACTGCCCCAAAGCCCGCGGCACCCACGATAAAGGATCGACGGCTCATCCCTGTTGGGTGCGGATGCTTCGCGGCCTCGTGCTTACATAACGATTCTTTTGCAGGTTCCATTTTTCCTCCAATGTATTCGCGGCTCTACTTTCAACGTATGCTACGAGCGCCGACAAAAAACGTCAGCCCTCCTTTTGGGGTGGCAGCTCACCCGTTGCGGGGGAGTGCCCAAGCCTGCGCGAAGCAAAACGTGACGAAAGAGACTCTTCTGCTGAATCGCCCTGGGTTTTGTGGGCAATTATACTTTTGCCTTCACTGAGCCCAGAGCGATTCATGGCAAAGTAATCGCTACAGTATTGCCAATTCAAAAAGCGGGCTGTCGTATTACCCTGAAGCTTTTGAAAAATGTAGAAATGGGCCATTTTGGTTCATGCCAAACTACCATATGGGCTGGTTTGCGCCCTATACGAATGTTCTTTTATGAACTATGCTCTTTGGGTTGGTCACTGCAAACATGCACCAAGATCAAGGAGGAACCATGAGGAATGATCAAGAAAGAACAGAAACCGTAAACATGGACGAGGAGATTATTGTCGAAGGGCGACACACCGGTATTTCAAGGCGCGCTTTTGTCACGACCGCAGCCGGCTTGGGAGCGCTCACCGCCGTTGCGGGTCTCGTCGGCTGTACGCCTAAGACCGAGACACCCGCGGGCAACTCCCCCGCGACTCCGCCCTCAGCAACACCTGCAGGCGGCGTTCTGACCGCCGATTCGTTTGACCAGAAGTGGAGCTTTGAAATTCCGCCGGATCCCATTGCCGAAGATCAGATCGCCGAGACCATCACCCACGACATCATCGTCGTTGGAGCAGGGCTTGCGGCACTCTGCACCGCAACAAAAGCCCAAGAGGATGGTGCCGACGTGCGGGTATTCTCCGCCAGCAGTCGCCCTATTGGTCGTGGTGGTTCCAACTCTTCCATCGGATCAAAGTATCAAAAATCCTTGATTGGTGATATCGGTCCCGATTCGCCCGAAATCAGACACCTCGTCAAGGTGGAGCAGGTCAGCGGCGCGTATCAGAATAACGGAAAACTTTGGGCCAAGTGGATGAATAACAGCGCGGAGTCCATGGACTGGATGATCGACATCATGCAGACAAAGGGTCTCAAGGTTTCGATGGAGCCGGGCTATGTCGATCCCGATCATATTCTTGACTCCCCCCCTGCGTCGCACAACTTCTTCAACGACGAGCAGCCCTTCGGCGCTCTCTTTGGCGCACCTTTGCAGGCGCAAGCCTATGCCGATACCATTGTTGAGCGGGGCGGAGCCATCGACTTTAACACCAAAGCCCTCTATCTTGAGAAGGACGGCGACCGCGTAAGCGCCGTAATCGCCCAGCGTATGGAAGATGGCACCTATGTCCGTTACGCCGCCAACAAAGCTGTTGTGCTTGCCACCGGCGACTTCTCCATCAATAAGGACATGATGGCGAAACACGCTCCTTGGACCTACAAGATGTACCGCGACACCATCAACTGGGAGTGGGAAGAGAATCCCAATTACGACATTGAGCTAAACTTCACTGGTCTCCTTCCCGGTGACGGACACAAGATGGGCCTGTGGGCCGGAGCTGCCTGGCAGAGGAACAATATCGCCCCAATGATCAACGTCGGCGTTCCCGGACCCTCCCTCAACGCCCTGTCAAACTGCGACAGCATCAACCTCGACGAGACCGGTCATCGCTTCCAGCGGGAGACCGTCAACTTTGGTCATGGCGGCGTTTCTCTCCTCAATCGTCCCAACAGATTCGCTTTTAGCGTCTGGGACATTAATTATGCCAAGCTCCAGGATGAGTGGGAGTCCTTTGGCGTCAACGTTGGTCGCGAGAATGGCATCTTGCCGCAGACCTCCGAGCAGCTGATTGCCGGTTGGGACGCCTCGGCGATGCCTCCCGATCCCGACGCACCAGCAGGCCCCTTTGGTTCCGCGGGTCCGCAGAGCACCTTTAAGGCTGATACCCTCGACGACCTACTCAATCAGGTCAATGCCGCTCATCCCATCGACGTTGCCGCTGCCAAGCAGTCGATTCTGGATTATGACAAATACGCTAAACAGGGTCGTGACGACGAGTTTCACGTCGCCCCCGAGGCGCTACATCCTATCGACACTCCGCCTTTTTATGCCAGCATCACAACCCCCGGCAGCTGCTCCACCTTCCTCACAGTCTGCGGCGGTCTGCGCACCAATGAGAAGATGCAGGTCTGTGACGAGAATGACAAGCCGATTCCCGGTCTATACAACACCGGCATCATGACCGGCGACTTCTATGCAACCACCTACAACTTTGTGGTATTTGGGCAGAATCTCGGCGGCGTATGCTGCACTCTGTCCTACCTGCTCGGCAAGGATCTGGCAGCCCTGTAAGCTACTGAATCATTGTGATTCTTTTCAAAGGGGAGTCGGCACCACACGTGTCGGCTCCCCTTTTGCTTTTAAGGCTTTGTAACCCACACCCCGCCCGCCCCGCACCACCATACTGTGGTATCTGGTTGCCGTCCCCAAATGACCAACCTTCAGAAAGTGGTCAAAATCGTACCGTCCCCAAATGACCACAGTCAAAATCGTACCGTCCCCAACTGACCACAAATGACCCAGAAGCTCGATATGCGCAATGTCAAAGGGTTTTGGCGGGCGCGCGGCTGCGGCTGCAAAAGGGTTTTGGTAGCATGGATTCGTCCATCAACGTAGCCTTATCCCAAGCGAAAGGGGTTCTGTGGAGCTTGCCAAACAGATACGGGAGCACCGAACCAGGCTGGGGCTTTCTCAAGAGGAACTTGCGGGGCGCATCTATGTCTCGCGACAGACGATCTCAAACTGGGAGACGGATCGCACGTATCCGGATATCCACAGCCTGCTGCTGCTCAGCACCCTTTTTGCCGTGACTGTTGATGAGTTGCTAAAAGGAGATGTTGTGGCTATGAGAAAAACCGTTGATGAGATGAAGATGAAGGCATGGTCGTGGGTTATGCTGATTTGTGTTGTTGTAGGGCTGTTCTCCGTTATGCCTGCCATGGAGTATTGGGGCAACTGGGGGCTGGCTTTGCCGCTTGGCATCCTTGCCATCGGAACTGTTGCATCCTTTGTGCTTGAGCACATCAAAAAGAGAAACGGCGTGCACACCTATTCTGAGATCCTCTCGTTCATGGATCACGTCCCCCGCGACGAGAAGCGCATCGCGCGCGAACGACAGCATCTGGTTGCAACGCGTGTGCTCATGGGAATTGTGTCAGCCATAATCGGCGGGGTTCTCGCCTACATAAGTACTTTCATCTGGACATAGGGACGGTTCCGGCAAAATAGAAACCATCCCTATTTTGTCCTTCCAGCGCGCTTACTCGTCGTTGATCTTGGCGTGGCGACGGGAGTAGCTGAAGTAGATTATAAAGCCTGCAAGAAGCCAGGCAACAAAGCGAAGCCAGGTGATGTTGGTCAGGTTGAGCATCAGCCAGAGACAGAGAATCGCCGACAGGATGGGCAGCACGGGAAACAGCGGAACTTTGAAGGTCTTTGTCTGGTCGATGTGGTGCTCCCTAGCGTTTTTTCTGATGAATATGACGCCTATGCTTACCAGCACAAAGGCGCTCAGGGTGCCGATGTTGATCATGTCCGCCAACTCATCGACGGAGGTGAGCGAGGCGGTCAGGGCGGCAACGATCCCGATGACTACCGTGATGCCCACAGGGGTCTTGCGCTTCTCGGAGGTCTTTGACCACCTTTGGGGAAAGAGCCCGTCCCTGCTCATGGCGAATATCACCCGCGAGAGCCCAAAGAGCTCCACCATCACGACGGTTGTAAGCCCCACGGCCGCACCAACGGCGATCACCGCGCTTTGCCAGGTCGCTCCGTGATACAAGAAGGCGGTTGCGAGCGAGACCTCGCGCCCCTGCGATGCTGCAAAATTTGCCAGATCCTGGTAGTTGACCATGCCGCAGGTCACAAAGGCGACCGCCACATAGAGCACCGTGACTATCCCCAGCCCCAAAATGATGCCGATAGGGACGTTTTTTCGGGGGTTGCGCGTCTCCTCCGCGGCGGTGGCAACCGTGTCAAAGCCCACATAGGCGAAGCAGATAATCGCCGCGCCGGCAAATATCCCGCCCACCCCAAAGTGATTGCCGCCAAGCCCCGTGAGGGTGCCCCACAGCGTGCTCGTCAAGGTACCGACCGCCGTGTCCTGGCTGGGCAGCTCGGCGGGAACGAAAGGCACGAGGTTCTGCCCATTGAAATAGATAAGGCCCGCAACGATGATGACCAAGACGATGCCTATCTTTATGCAGGTCATGGTGTTGGTGACCCTGGCCGACAGCTTTGTGCCGATACTCAGCAGCGTTGCGAAGAAAAGCACGACGATTGCCGCCCCAAAATCGACGGTAAAGCCCGCAACCGTGAAGCTCAGGGCGAAGTCGATGCCAAAGACGTGCAAGGCATCCGTCACATAGATCGCCCAGTACTTCGCGATGACCGCCGTTGCCAAAAAGAGCTCCAGTATGAGATCCCAGCCGATGATCCAGGCGAATATCTCGCCCAGCGAGGTATAGGAGTACGAGTAGGCGCTGCCAGAAACCGGTATGGAGGTCGAGAATTCCGCGTAGCACATCGCGGCAAGCCCGCAAACAAAAGCCGCGATAATAAACGAGAGGATGGTCGCCGGACCCGCGTTCTGCGTCATGACCTTTGTCGAGACGCTGAAGATACCCGCACCGACGCACACACTGACCGCAAGGAACGCCAGGTCGAGCGGCCCGAGATTACGCTTGAGACTATGCCCCTCCTCCTGCGTCATCTCGAGTGTCTGCTCGATGCTCTTCTTGCGTAGGATGCTCTTGTTCATGCCCATGCAACAGCTCTCTCTGGTGGCTCTGGTTACTTGGCCATTCTATCACGTGCCGGGCAGGATATGCGTATCGCTGTGGCAGGTTGCCGCAAGCAGGTTGCTGCAGTCTCAGTTCTGCTCTTGGGCTTCCGGCGCGGACGAGGAGGCACTGGTGCCTCCCTTGAAGGGCAGGCGTATCGCTGTGGCGGGGCATTTGTCAACGCAGAGTCCGCATTTGCTGCACTCATTCATGCCGTGTGCAAAATGGGGGTCAAGGTTCTCGGGGCACACATCCACACAGACGCTGCAAGCCGCTCCCTGCTCCCTGAGACACTTGGAGGCATCAACCTTGGGACGAAAAAAGCGGTTGGACAGGCTCATCAGCGAGAGCAGCGCGCCCAACGGACAGAACTTCATGCACCACTTGCGCAAGACCACCAGCTCCAGCACCAAGAGCACCGGATAGATGAGCAGCGACAGGCTGAGGTCGTTAAAGCCCAAAAACTGCCAGAGGATAATAACGGTGCCAAAGGTCAGCCCTATGGGGCAGATGAGGCAGAAGACCGGAAACCCAAAGATTGCCGCCGAGAGTAGCGTGCCACCCAACACCAGATGGCGGGAGTCCAGCTTGGCACGCTTTGAAGCACAGGGAGAAGTACAAGCCTTACATCCCCGCGCGTCTGCCGACGCGGCTGCCGGCGCGTCAGATTGCGCCGTGGGTTTCTCCCCAGGGTCTTTTGTGGCTTCGCCCTTGTTGCGGGCGAGCAGGTTCTTCCACGTCTTGAGACTGAACAGGCTCCTGAGCGGCACGACCGGGCAGAACCAGGAGCAGAACACCTTGCCAAAAACAACAACGAGCAGCAGCGCAACTGCCAGCACGATCAGGGCGCGCGGAAAGATGGTCCTGCTGGCAAGAAAGCTCTCCAGTGAGCCCAGGGGGCAGATCGCCGCTATGGCCTGCCAGCCAAAGGACGAGAAGGTGCCGGTTCCCGCATCGAACACCAAGCCAATAACCACCACCACAAAGGCGACCGCAATGGTGATCCTTCTTATGAGGGTGATCTTCATTGCGGCCTCCCCTGCTCATCGACGTTGACATTGATGCCACGGCGAGACCGACTCGTGAATGTGCGATAGCTGCTCGAAGGACAGATGTTCTCGCAGACACCGCAACCGTTGCATTTCTCGGGGTGAACCACGGGGCGCTTGGCCTCGTCGAGGGTGATCGCATCAAAGGCGCAGTAGTCCACACATTTGCGGCAGCCACCCAGCTTATCAAAGGCGATGCAGAGGTTGGGAACCACAGCGGCCACGCCGATCCAGGCGCTCTCTGGGTCAAAATCGCTCAGCGCGCCGGTTGGGCAGTTCTCGATACAGAGGTTGCAAAAGTCGCAATAGCCGTTGCCCTCCGCATCCAAAAGCCCCTCATAGGGAGTGGCGGCCTCGTGCAAGCGCGTATAGCCGGAGGTGATGCGCCCGATGCGGTAGTTGAGCTTGGGGGTGCGCATATTTATGATGCCGTCCTCGATGCCGCAGCCCTTGATGGCGTGGCGGGGGCAGATGCTCCTACAGCGATCGCAACGGATGCAGGTGCCGATGAAGCGGCTTTCATCCTGCCCTCCCGGCGGTCTGAGCGGCACCGTGCCACCTACCACGCGCACCGCACCGCCCATGCCCAGCACGACGGCTGCCCCGGCAGCTCCCGTAATCAGGTTGCGCCGTGAGATTCCCTTGTCTTTGGCTGTTGATTCAGAGTTGCGCTCTGGGTGGGCTTCATTCATTGGTGCATTCATCGGAATAAGCCTCGATAAGGTCTGCGATCGTTTGCAGATCAAGCTCCAGATAGCCCTTGGTCACCTTGAGGGCACCCCGATAGAAGCGGGTTTTGAGCAGCTTCTCGGCGCGCTCGGCAAGCAGGTCAAACCAGCTCAGGATGTGCTCGTTGATGAATTCACGCGACAACTCAAAATTGCGGATAACCTCGGCGTGCTCATCGTTTTTAAGCGCCGCGGCGGCACGGTCTGAGAGCAGGGCAAGGAACTCAAGCTCAAAACTGATATGGTCGTCGGGCAGCCTGAGAGAATCCTTGAGCTTGACGGACTCGGAGCGATAGAGCTTATAGACCTTATGGTAGGGCTCCTGGTTCATCAAGGCGAATTCACCCAAAAATACGCTGGCATAGGGAACCGCGACCTCTTCACCTATCGCGTCGATGCCGTCAAAGCACATGGTGTAATCGGTGGAAAGCTGTTGCCGGGTGCCGGTATTGCGCCGCTTGAGGGCTCGCCCCATGTCGTTAAAGCCCTCAGCCAGCAGGTCGTCGCCCTCAAAATCCGCGGCAAGGGAGATAAAATCCATTGCGGCAAAGGTCTCGACCTCCTCTTCACTCAGCGGCTTAAAGTATATGCGTGAAAGCATCCGATAGATGGCTGCTCGATTGACCAGCACATCGGCGATGGTTATTTCTTCGGATGACCCCTGTTTTTGGGATGCGCTCTGTTATATCCTATCACTGAGATTTCAGGCCCTGTGGTGGCGGAGCGGGCGCTCCGCCACCACAGACTTAACCAGCAGCGCTGTTGCAAGACAAACAAAGCTGCAACAAACCGCTGGGCACTACGTAACTAACCCAAGCCTCTCCAAGCAGCGATCTCTTCTGAGAGGATGTAGCGAGCCACCGGTGTTGCGCCCTCGCCTTCGAGCGCACAGACCTTGCGACCGTCCGCCTCCGCCTGAGCGATAAGCTTGCTGGCGTCTGAGTTGGGGTCGTCCAGGTCACCATAGTGACGAGCCTTGCAGGAACAATTGTGCACGCAGGGCGGCACAGCATGCGCGGAGTCGGTGGTGTCGTGTGTGTTCTCGACGCCATCGCTCGTTGCGGTGAGGTGGTTGCAAAGCGTGCACTTCTCCACAACCTTCTCTTCTGCGTTGAACCAGCGCACGCTGGGCTTCTTGGCACCGTCGGGGTCGCTCCACGGACAAGCACCCAGGCAGGTCTTGCAGCCGATGCACTCCTCCTTGTTGATCAGGACGACGTTGTTGTCAGGATCGCGATAGGACGCACCCGTGGGGCACACGGCGACGCAGGGCGAATTCTCGCACTGTTGGCACTGCAGGGGCAGCCAGTACATCTCGATGTCGGGATGCGTGCCGGCAGGGCCGACGGGCTGCACGACGTTCCAGTAATTACCAAGTGCTACGTTGTTCTAGAACTTGCAGGCTAACACACAGGAGTCGCAACCGGAACAACGATCAAGATCGATGACCAGAGTTCTCTTAGGCATTATTGACCACCTCCCGCGGGGGCTGGAAAGACAACGGTGGGCGTATTGAGCGCCGTGTTGCTGATTGCTACGCCGATATCATCGGGCGCATATTCATTGGTAGTAGTGGGCAGGAACGGTGTGAAATCCTTGGGATCGAACCAGATGTTATCGGGCTTTGTCGACTTCTTGATGTTGACCTGGAAGCCGCGATTGGTGTAGGAGCCAAAGACCTCGTTGAAGTTCGGGTCAACCGCGTTGGTGATGACATTGACGTTGCACTCCTGCCAACCACCGGTCTTGGTGCCCTGTGATGAGTCGAAGCACTCCGGATTCCAGAAGCGCTCCATCCACAGCACGTTGGGAGCCACGACCTCGGCCACGTAGGCGATGGTGCGGATAGGCTCAGCTGTCTTGGTGTTCTGCTCCCTGGTGCCGGAGTATGAGAGCTCGGTGCCGGTGACCTTGGTGTGGTCATAGGCCTCACCTTGGGTGCGGCGCGAGGAGATCTCGACCCAGTCGCCATCCGCGATGCCATACTCGGCAGCGGTCTTGGGATTGATGCGTACGGGGGCAACGGGGCAGAGCTCGCGGGCATACGCCGAGTGACGCATGGTTCCGTGGTGGAAGTAGTACACGCGCCCAGAGGTCATCGCCAGCGGGAACTCGGGATCGAAGCCAGCGGTGAAGCTGCCGGCATTGGCAACATCAGGTGCTTCCTTCTGCTGCGGTACGTTGCAGATGGGCGAGTAGTCGCCACCAAAGGTGCCCACGCGCGGATCGATGGGGGCCTGCTCACGCGGATAGCAATAGGGGAAGCCATTGCGGCCCATCTTGAGAAGGAGCGTGCAGTAGACCTCGCACTTGCGTGATTCGGTGCCAAAGCCCACGGGCAGACCGTCTGCTGCCGTGACGAGGTGCTGTCCATAGGTCCAATACTGATCGGGCGGTGTGACGATGTAGGCATCGTCACGGTTCTTGGCCGCGGCAAGGTACTCCGCCGCCGTGGCGTCTGCTGCAATACCGACAACTGGACCAAACCGTTCGATCTGGGTTGCCCATATGGCATCTTCGCTATCGTTGCCGCCCATAACGCCTAGGCCGAGCGGGAACTGCAAGCCCATCTCCGTCATCGACTTGCCCGTGGCGCCAAAGGTGATGGTGTCAAGCTTCTCGTTGAGAAGGGCGGACGCAGCATCGATAACACGCTTGGGTGGAACGGAGTTGGGCACCGTCTCGCCAAGATGGATGACACCTGGGGAGGGGAAGGCGTAGTTGAGCTGACCGAACTCGGACGCGCCAGTAGCCTCAAGCCACTCTTCCAGCGGGAAGATGAGGTCGGCGACCTCGATCTGGAAGGAGGTGATCATCGGATACTGGCAGATGATGAAGTCTACGCCGTCGTTCATGATGGCGTTGTACCAGGCACCTGCGCTGCCCAGCACGACGAACTTGTTGCCGGACATATCAAACCAGACGCGCGGCTTGAAGGGCTCGCCGGTCTCGATGGCCTCACGCACGGTGGGGATGTGGCTGTGGCACCACTCGTAAAGACCCTTGTGGTTCTTCATGCCAAGGCGGTCAATCAGCAGCTGGTTCATCGCATACAGGGTCGCCTGTGTCCGGAAGGGCGCACTCTCCATGGAGGGATCCCAGACCTCAGGAATCGCGGCGATGCGAGCCTCGTTGGCCTCCTTGGTAGCACCAACCTCGTAGCCGATGCCGTACATCTGACCAAACATGCCACCAAAACCATTCCAGAAACGGGTTGGGCGGGGGGCTTCGCCATCAGCGGGCAGCGGGCCGTTTTGCGTCAGGGTCGCGCCGGGCTTGTTAACGTAGCCCATGATCATATCGAGACCGCACAGACCAAGCGGTACCTGAGAGGCGGTCTCCTCCATGTCGGATGCCACACCATTGGCGATACCGGCGACTTCTGCACTGGCATACAGGTCGATGGCGGCACGGATGCGATCCTTGGGCACCCAGCAGAACTCCTCGGCCTTCTCCAGTGTCCAGGGCTCGGCCTCATCGCGGTAGATCTGGCCGGCGGTCTTGGAGAGCACACCGTTGACCTCGATAGACGCAAGCACCTGCGGGTTGACAAAGGTCTTGAGCACTGCAGGGTCACCAAAGGGCAACACAGTAAGCTTACCGGTATCCTCGTCAACGCAGAGATAGTCCGGCGTGTCGTCCGGGGTGGTGGACTCGTAGTCGGGGAGGATATCCGTGGCAAGCCAGGGCAGCTTGGTCTCGGGGTTGATAAGGAAGGGCATGTTGGTGTAGAACTTGGTGAACTCCTCGTCATAGAGCTTCTCGTCGAGGATGATGCGATACCATGCCAAGATAAGGGCATCGTCGGCACCAGGACGGACGGGAAGATGGATGGTCGCCTTAACAGCGTCCGGGGAGAAGTTCGGGTCAACAACGATGGTCTTGCAACCACGCGCGCGCAGCTCTGCCATGGCGCGCCCTGACTGGGCGGTCTGTGAGACGGACGGCTGGGCGGCCCAGAGCACGAGTACCTTCGTGTCCTGCGTAACGCCTTTATCGGCCTCAAGCGGCGCAAGGCCCTTAAAGGGCTCAAGCACAGCGCAGTCGGCGATGGACTGGTCGGCACCGTTGTACATATAGCCGGCGATGGCGATACGGGGCAGATAGCACTGCGCGCAACCAGGCTCGAATACCGTGGGTGAACCGAGTGCCATAGGGGTGGTCATAGCCTGCATGAAGCTGTAGGCGCCGCCGCCGCCAACCGAGCAGAAGAACGAGTAGGTGCCATACATCTCGATGGTCTCCGCGATCTTCGAGGCGGCGAGTTGCACGGCCTCATCCCAGGAGATGCGCTCCCAAGCGGCGGTATTCGCTCCGCGCGCACCCGTGCGCTTAAGCGGATACAGCACACGACGAGGGCTGTAGCACGTATGAATCTGGTTAAGACCCTTCATGCAGAGAGAACCCTGGCTTGTTGGGGCGTCGGGATGTCCCTCGATCTTGACCACCACGCCGTCCTCCAGATACACCTTGCAAGGACATGCCTGGATACAACCGTGGCAGATCGAAACGTACATTTCGACCTGCGATTTTGATCCTCCATCATCTGATGGCGTGGTCTGCTCGAAGCAACCGGTAAGCGCAGAGCTCACGGTTAACGCAGCACCAGCGATTGCCGCAGATTTCACAAACGTGCGGCGACTCATTGTAGCTTGTTTCATATCTCACTCCTTTTCTTGCTACTTGTCGTTCCCTGTGGATCGCCCAACTGTCGCCCTCAGCTAATCTAATCCTTCGAACCGAGGGTATTTTGTGGAACCCACCTGACACACTCCCCCATTAGGCTGGTTCGCCCTGGAGTACCTCTCTCCCGATCCTCCTCTCTTTGCCGCATAAAATCCTTTGTTCTCATTCGTGTTCTTGCCCTATCTGCTCGTCTTTTAAAGACGTTGAGCACAGATTAACTCGTTCAGGCTTTTTGGCGTCCTGCAAAAGCGCGCGCCCCTCCGGAGTGATGATCCAACCTTCATCAAACACGATGGCACCAGCGGCCGCCAGCTTGTCGACAAACACACTTGGTTGCATAGGGGGGTCGCCAGGGTCACGACCATCGAACAATATCGGGCGCCCCCGCAAGAGACTGTCTATCTGATTGTAGCTATGCTTTTGGGTGAGAAATTCCAGCACCTCGACATAGGTGTCATAGCGCACGGGCTTATCTTGAAGCAAAGTCGCAAGTCGATCCCGAGGATCGAAGATCGCCGCCACCTCGCGACCCACATCGGTGATCTCGATGATCATGTCATCGATCAGGTCGTCTATCTCGTCGGCGGTTTTGCCCTCGCGCTGCTCGTCTGTGATGGGGGCACCGGTGGCATCGACCTCGATGAAGCGGAGCGCCTCGGCATCGACCAGCCATTCGATGAGGTAGTAGGGTGGCTGAGTCGCCGTTGTGAACTCGGGCAGCTTCTGGATCTGATCCTCCAGGTCGAACAGGGGCACCGCCCCCTGCGCCGTGATGCCAAGTATCCTATAAAGCGTCGGACGATTGAGGGTGTTGGCAAGCAACAGGTGTGCGACATGGTCGACTTTTTGCTCGAAGGTCAGTGGTGTTTTAGTTTGTGCATCAGGCGCGGCTTCAGCTGACAGATTTTCAGCGCCGTCTTCAATTTCTCCCATTACGAATTCCTCTCCCTTTTATTCGATAGTCAAAATCCTACCTGTCTTTTTTGCGATTGCTTACTCAAAAGATGGTGAAACTTCCTTTTTAGGCTCATCCTTTTTAGGTTATATCCTCTGATTGCCATAAAATTTAGCCCTGATCTTATGCGAGCGAACCATCGATGACGGCAATCGGGGGAGACACCGATTACGAACAAAGTGCGTGGGAATAAAACAAGGCGCCATCAACGATGATAGCGCCTTGTTTCTCAAGATTATGAACCGTGCTTA
Organism: Coriobacteriales bacterium; assembly: GCA_031286975.1. Taxonomy (GTDB): domain Bacteria; phylum Actinomycetota; class Coriobacteriia; order Coriobacteriales; family UBA8131; genus JAITTM01. Next base: position 1,313 of record JAITTM010000184.1, on the reverse strand, counting down.
GTCGAGGTACTCTCCCCCAACGGTTGCAAACTCGTTATCGAAGTCGTCCGTGTTTCTCTTCGCCATCGTGCTGAGAATGGCATAAATCGCGATGAGCACACAGATTATCGAGAACGCGATTGCTACGGGAATCGTGTTGTCGTTGACTCCTACCATCGACTTTGACAGGTCGTCGAGGGCAAAGAACAGGATGCCAGGCACCAGGGCAAGCAGCGCAGTCACATACGAGAGTGCCCGCAGGTAAGCCGGACGCGCTTGCTGATCCTCGTCAAGGTACTCCTCCTCATCATCCTCATCGCGACGACGTAGATTGAGAAAAGCAAGGATGGCTGAGGCAGCAAAAACGAATATGCTGAGCAACAGGGAGACCAGACTCCACGACCCTGTGATGCCGCGCTCTGGGACAACTGGCTCAGGGATTACCTCTTCTTCTGGGGTACCAATCGGAATCTGAACCTCATAAGGCACCGGCATCTCGCGAATAGCTGCGGTGGATGCCACCGGGCTAGTGGGGCTCTGAATGACGATAGGCTGCTGCGTGATTACACTAGGCGGCTGCAGGATTATGGTAGGCTGCTGCACCACGGGGATGGGATTCCAGACCGCATAGAGCCTGGTGTCCTCATAGATGTTGAAGCGCTGTCCAGCCTGATAGGCTGCGCCACCGTTGCCGGTAAACGACCAACCACCAAAGGTGTAGCCGGTGCGCCGCAAACTGCTCTGGTCAGACGTGACCACACTGTCGCCTGCCGAATACAGGCCAGTGGCAGGCGGGTTGCCTGAGGTGGCGCCGTTAGCGTAGTAGGTCACTGTTAGACGGTCATCATCGATAAGGAAGGTGACATCGAGGTAGGTTCCAGGCTCTGCCTGTACGGCAAAGCGGATGGTCTGTGTGCCCACCTTGTTATCCAGCTGGGCTGGATTCAAGGTGACGGCAGCGGCGCTGGCATCAGATATCTTCCAGGCTGTTATACTGGCGGCTTTCTCCAAATCAGAATTGGCTGTCGCAACATCACTGAGTTTCAGACGGATAGGCGACTTGCCGGCGAGCATATACTCGGTGCCCGGTATGATGATGTAGTCGCCCACCGCAACCATACCGGCCTTTTCCACATAGTTATGGTCGGAGTCGGTGACGTTGTAGGTAACCTTGTAGACACCCTCTTTGCTGGTATCCACCGGCGAGTCATGCTTGATAGCAGATGCCGCTATCGCGCCATCCTCTGAGTCGGTGGCAAAGACACCCTGCATGTAGCTGGGTGTGGTATCAGCAAAGGCACCTTCTGCAAAGGGGTCGTTTACGGGTACGGTCT
>JAITTM010000120.1 GCA_031286975.1 Coriobacteriales bacterium | reverse complement strand
GATGCCCCGAGGCTCAAGCCAGGCCACAAAGGCCGCGAGATCAAGGGAGTACGCGCGGATGGTGTGCTCCGAGAAGTTGCGCTCTGCCTTGAGTTCGGCAAGAAACGCGTCAATAAGCTGAGGGGGTGACGTGGGGGCGGCAGCGGCAGTGGCACCGGTGGCACCTTCTCGCGCAGTGCTCTTCCCCACTGTGCCCCCTTTGGTGCCCGCGTCAGCAGGCATATCCTGTGTATCAGTTGTACGCATAGCCGTCATGGTAGCAGAAAGGGCACATTATATCCGGGGAGAAAGTCAAGCTCCCCGCGCTCGCTAACAAATCCGTCGATGGATGCGCCTGCCCGCTGCGCATAGGCGGCATAGCGCTCCTTCTTGTTGCGCACGCGCGCTGCAAGCTCCATCATGATCCCGTAATTGACGTGCATCGGCTGATAGTGCTTTGTTTGCGGATTGGTCGCATAGGCCAGAAGCGAGCCAAACGTCGTGCTTGCGGGCAGCGTTGGCAAGGGGTATCCCCGCAGCGCGGCATAGGTGCAAAGCGCGGCATACAATCCCGATGCGATTGCCTCCACATAACCCTCGGTACCGGTTATCTGTCCAGCAAAACGAATGTGTGGGGCATCGGGCAGAGCAAGGGTCTGAGTCAGGCTGTGTGGCGTGTCGATGAAGGTGTTGCGGTGCATAACGCCGTAGCGCACAAACTCGGCCTGCTCAAGCCCGGGTATCAGGCGAAAGACCCGCTCCTGCTCGCTGAATTTGAGGTTCGTCTGAAATCCCACCAGGTTGTAGGCGCTGCGCTCGCTGTTCTCTATCCGCAACTGGACGGCCGCCCAAGGGCGCCGCCCGGTCTGCGGGTCGATAAGCCCCACGGGTTTGAGCGCCCCGTAGCGCAGGGCATCTGTGCCTGCGCGGGCGATCTCCTCCACGGGCTGACAGGCCTGGAACAGATCGCGCTTCTCAAAATCTCTCGGGATGACGCGCTTGGCTCCCACCAGTTGTTCGACAAAGTGCTCGTAGCGCTCCCTGCTCAGAGCGGCGTTGAGATAGTCGGCACCGTTCTTGTCGTAGCGCGACTGGGCAAAGAGCATATCGAGGTTGATGCTCTCGGCCGTGACTATGGGAGCCGCCGCGTCATAGAAGGCGAGGCTGTCGCTCCCCACGCGCGCCTCGATATCCTGCGCGAGCGCATCTGAGGTCAAAGGCCCCGTTGCGACGATGCACGAAAGCCTGCCGTCTTTGCAGACCGCATCGATGGAGGTCACCTCATCGCGCACGACCTGTATGCGCAGATGCGCGCTCACGGCCTCCGTAACAGCGGCCGCGAACTTCTCCCGATCGACCGCAAGGGCACCACCTGCGGGAATGCGTGCCTCAAGTGCCTTTTGCAGCACGAATGAACCCAACCGCGCAAGCTCATATTTGAGCGCCCCGGCAGCGGAATCCCTGTCAAGACTCTTGAGGGAATTGGAGCAGACCAACTCACAGAAGCTGTCGCTTGCGTGGATGGGCGTCTGCGTTTTGGGGCGCATCTCATAAAGTGCCACCTCGACCCCGCGCTCAGCCAGTTGCCAGGCCGCCTCGCAGCCAGCCAAGCCCGCCCCGATTATCGCAGCACGGTATGGATTCTTTGTTTTTTGCAATCTAATCCTATCAAATCAAAAGAGATCGTATCTCGATCGTATGTTAATCATGTCTGTTATATCGTCTAGTTGGAGTCTTTGGCATTTATCCTCCTCATCCAACTTCTGCCCTGTTCCACCTCCTTCCAGACGATGCCAGTATAGCATCGTGCGTGTGGCACTATCTTGGTTTTGTTGTGTATCTGCCATCGCGCAGGCGCTCGATGGCGCCGCTCATCTCCAGTTCTGAGAGGAAGCGGATAACCTGTATGACATCTTTGCCGCAAAGACCGATGAGTTCTTCTGCACGCATAGGCGAGGCGGTAAGGGCTGCCAGGGTTTCGCCTGCCGTGCCCCGCTGCCCCCTACCAATATCCTCGTCGCAGCTTTTGTCCGTCTCCATCGAGCACCTCAGCGTGCCAAAAACTGCGTTCAGGGCATCCTCAAAGCTCTCATCATCAACGATGGGCACGGCTCCCTGCGCGATCAAACGATTGGAGCCCTTTGATTCCCTGGAGAAGATCGAGCCGGGCACTGCCAACACATCCTTGCCCTGGGCAAGCGTCGCATCAGCCGTCGAGAACGTACCACTGGGCACCCCTGCCTCAACGATAAGGGTGGCACGGGCGAGGCCGGCGATGATGCGGTTGCGTCTCTTGAAGCCCCAGCCCACCGGTGGAGAACCCCAGGGCGCCTCCGAAACAACCGCCCCTCCCCTGTCGATGATCTCCTGATAGAGCGCGAAGGCGCGCGCCGGATAGACAACATCGGCGCCGCAGCCCAAAACGACCACGGTTATGCCTTCGCCATCGAGTGCCCCTTGATGAGCCGCCTGGTCGCAACCGATGGCGCCGCCGGAGACAACGGCGAGGTTACCCAGCGCCGCCCGTCTAGCGAAGTACTTTGCGCAACCGAGGCCATAGGGCGTCGCCTTTCTCGCACCCACAACGGCAAGTGAGAGTTGTTTGAGAGCCGCTATGTCACCGATGCCGTGCAACCGTGCAGGAGCCTCCGGTATCAAGCGCAGGAGCTCAGGAAACTGCTCCGCCCCTTTGCCGATCTCCCAACGCTTGCCCACAAGCCTCCGCGCAACGCTCATGAGCCCTCACCGCTTTTTGCACGGTAATTCACTGCCTCAAAGAGGTGCTCCTTTTGCACCGCTGGCTCCTGGTCAAGATCAGCGATGGTGCGCGCAACAGAAAGCGAGCGCATGATGCCCCGGCCGCTAAGCTGGTGTTTCTGCGCCAGAGCCTCGAGATAGGCCCGCTCCCTTGCGCCAAGCTTGCAGGCGCCCAGCAGCGCTTCGCCCGATCCGCAGGGTTCAGAGGGCTCCTCCCGTGAGCGCTTGAACTCCAAGGCGGCGAGCACGCCATCCCGCAGTTGCCGCGAACTGGTGCCCGTCCCTGTGGCCAACACCTGCGCCGGGTCACTTCTCCACACATCGACCACCAGGTCGAAGCGATCCATCAAAGGCCCGCCAATGCGGTTTTGGTAGCGCATGACCTCTGCGGGCGTGCAGGTGCAGCTGATCTGCGCATCGCCATAGTAGCCGCAGGCACAAGGGTTGGCGGCGGCTACCAGCATGAAGTGCGAGGGAAAGACGATGGTTCCCCCCGCGCGTGCCAGCGAGACGCTGCCAAGCTCCATGGGCTGGCGCAGCAATTGCAGCACGGAGCTGCCAAACTCCG
>JAITTM010000155.1 GCA_031286975.1 Coriobacteriales bacterium | reverse complement strand
CAACGCTTGCCAATGCTTTGAAGTGATGGTGACTGATCCCGTTGGCACGGGCGTTGTCTCTGGCACGCCCGTGCCACAACGGTTGCTGCTACCTGGCCGTGATGGCGGCTGGCTCTCATGCGCCCGGCCTTCTCCGTAGCTTAAATCGCGATTCAGCTACCTGCGGCTATGCCGGCTTCGCGCTAGTGGCTCATGACCCAGGTGTCGTTGAGTTTTGCCATATGCTTGGGGTCAAGTGCGCAGCCCTGCTCGAGCCAGCGGATCTGGATCATCGCCGAGGCCGCCGCGCAGAAGTACGCGGCGTAATCGCACTCGAGGGGATCCAAACCGTAGTTGCCATATATCTCGAGGTTCAGATTGTAGGTCGCATTGGTAAAGAGCTCCACCATCTGTGCCTTGCCGGGGTTGTTTATCAGGCTTTTGTACATCTGCCGGTTGTCATAGAGTATCTGGTGCATCCGCTCCATAACCAGCAGGGGGGCGGACTTGATCTCATCCAAGGGGAGAATCTCGCGCAGGTTGGTCACCGGCATCACGAGGTCGTTGCGCAAAACCGCGACCAGGAGCTCGTGTTTGCCCTCGAAGTGCTTGTAGAAGGTCTTTTTTGAGACGGCTGCGCGTTCGCATATCTGGGCGACGGTTATCTGGTCATAGGTGACTTCGAGCAAAAGCGCCCTGAAGCTCGTTTCGATGCACTCGATGATTCCCATATGCCATCCTCCCGCTTGGACTGCCTGCCGGTGCCCTTCTCCCCGTGTATTATACGGGCTTAGGCGGTGGGCTCCAATGCACAAAACCGCTCTAAATCGAGCGGGGAGAAAACTTTTTGCTCCCGTTTTGCCCTCTTCTTGATGTGCGGTAAACGATTGGGAGCCTCCCGTGTACCAAAGGGGTACAACGAGCCACTATCGTCACCTGCCGGGCGCTCGCTGTGGACTGGTGGGATGCAAACGCCCACGGGTGCTGCAAAGTGCGTACTTGCTCTTCTTTGCTGTTGGGTTTGCAATGAAAACAGGTCGATTAGCGGCAAAATCGACGATTGAAGGGAGAGCTATGAGTACCGCTGGATGGCAAGGGCAAACGCAGGGCATCGATAGAAGGAGCTTTATTAAGTGGAGTGCGGTGTTGGGCACAACCGCGGCGGTTGCGGGTGGGTTTACCGCCTGTGCGCCAGAGGGGCCCAAAGGTGCGGGTGGCGATGCTGCCCTTGCCGTTGAAGAAGGGGAGTGGAAGCCCGCGCTTTGTCGCAATATGAGCGGTTGCGGGTCTGACTGCGCCAACTTTGGTCTGGTGAAAGATGGCGTGGTTGTGCGGATGAAAACAGATGACCGCGGAGAAGACAGCCCCGATAACCCCCAACGGAGGGGCTGCCACCGTGGCATGGCCCATATGCAGCGAATCTACGGAGAAGAACGCCTGAAATACCCGATGAAGCGCAAGAACTGGAACCCCGGCGGAGTCGAGCACAACGGACACCTGCGGGGCAAGGACGAGTGGGAGCGCATCAGCTGGGACGAGGCGCTTGAGCTGACCGCCTCTGAGATCAGGCGTATCATCGATACCTATGGCAATGCCGCCGTCTATTCGCAATGTCAGGTTCTCAACCATGTGGGCGGGCATAGCGATCTGTTTGGAACCACATCAACGGGCGACTCCATCCTCGCCCAGAAGCTGTTTATGGGGGATCTTCCCAACAATCCGGGAATCGACCGCTTTCTTACCCGCAAGAACGCAAAACTCATCGTGCTGTGGGGCAAGAACGTGGCGTTTACGAGTGCCACCAGCGCGTTTTACTTCCACCAGCTGATCAGGCAGGCCTCAGGCGCCAAGATATACTCCGTTGCCCCCGACTACAACAACAGTGCGGTTGCGCTGGGAGCAATCTGGGTTCCCGTTCGTCCGGGCACCGACGCGGCGCTTTTGCTGGCAATGGCGTATCACATGATCGAGAACGATTTGCAGGATCAGGATTTTCTCGACCGCTGTTGCATCGGTTTTGATGCCGAGCATATGCCCGAGGGGGTTTCCGCGGAGGAGAACTTCAAGGATTACGTGCTGGGAACCTACGACGGCACGCCCAAGACGCCGGAGTGGGCCTGTGAGATATGCGGCACCGACCCGGCGCTCATCCGGGAGTTGGCAACCGATATGGCAACCATCAAGCCCTGTATCCTTGACATCGGTAGCCAGGCTCCCTGGCGCACGTCCAACGGGCGCGGGTATGGCCACGCAGCGTTTACCGTTGGCTGGATGAGCGGCAACGTGGGCATCGAGGGTGGCAACGTGGGCACGCTGGCGGGCTACCGCAGCATGGGAGAAGATGGCGGCGGTTTTCTCTTTGCCGGACAAAGCCCGGACCCGCGGGTGACAAATCCGCTGATGCCCAAGACGGCGGTCTGGGGCGGCTACGGCTACGATGACCCCTTTGATGAGACCATCACCGCCATCGCCTACTCAGAAACCTGGGATGCCATTCTCAACAAAGAGTTCACGGCACCCTCGCGTGGCAAGGTGCCCATCGACATCAGATGCGTGGTCAATATCGTGAACTTTGGGCTGGGCAACAATTTTATCAACTCGACCAGCGGAACCGTCAAGGCCATCGAGGCCTATCGCACCCTGGAATTCGTTGTCTGCCATGACATCTCGCTCTCGGCCAAAGCAAAGTACGCGGACATCGTCTTTCCTGACACCTTTGGCTGGGAGGAGGATGGCTACGTGTTTCCTACCTTGGGTGCGCCCAACAATGCGCTTTATTGGCAGGAGAAGCTCATCGAGCCTCCCTTTGAGTGCAAGACGTATATCTACTTGGAGCGTGAGCTGGCGCGCAAACTCGGTGTCGATCCTGACGCGGTGCATCCCTTCTCCGAGAAGCAGCTGTTCTTTGACCAGGTAAAGGGCTCCATCATCCTCAGCCCCGAGAAGATGGAGATGGTGCCTTTGGTAACCATCACGCAGGAGGACATCGACAGCTACGGCGTGGTGGGGGAGCCCCAGGAGGGGATCATCGGTTTCAGGGAGGCCATCGACCAGGGCGGCTATGTGTTGCACCGCGAGCCGGGCGATGTCTATGAGATGGCGAGCCAGGCCAACACCAACGCGAAGTTCCGCGAGGATCCGGAGGGCAACCCCTTAAGTACCAAGAGCGGCAAGCTGGAGATCTACTGCTCGGAGCTGAAGCGGGTCTTTGAGGCGTTCATGTTCGAGACGGACGTCAAGTGCATCCCCATGCACCGAAAGACCTTTGACTGCTATGAGGAGTCCTTTAGCGATTGGGAGAACAAGGTCAAAGGCCCGTATCCCCTTCAAATCGTGACGCCACACTCGATACGCGGAACCCACACCTGCCTAAATGACCTGCCGTGGCTTCGCCGGGCGCATCCGCGCGAGTTTGTCATGAACACCATCGACGCCGAGGCCAGAGGCCTCAAAACCGGCGATACCGTTTTGATAACGAGCCAGTTTGGCAAGATACTGCGCAACGTAGCCCTCACCGAGTCCGTCATGCCGGGGGTAGCCCAGGTCTGGCATGGCTCGTGGGATGATTTTGACGAGAACGGCATCGACCGCGGAGGTTGTTCGAATACACTCATTGGTGCCCGCCCGATGGGCTATGGCTCGCAGGCGTATAACTCGACATTGGTCGAAGTAGAAAAATGGAC
>JAITTM010000115.1 GCA_031286975.1 Coriobacteriales bacterium | reverse complement strand
CCAACTGTTAGAAATCCCTGGTGCTGCAACACCGTATAAGACCATGCGCTACCGTACGCTGTTTTGGGAAGCATCAATCACAGGCAAAGTGCAGGGGAGCAAGGCGGGGTAGCTGGGGTAGGCGGGGTAGCTCCCCCGTCCACTACCCCCGCTCTCCCAGCTGGGAAAGCACCCCCGCTCCATCTGCCCGTCCCGTCTGTTCTGTGACAGAGCGCCCTCCAACCTGAGCAGGGCCTCCTTCTTCTCGATGCCGCCGGCGTAGCCGGTGAGGCTGCCGGTTGAGCCTACTACGCGATGGCAGGGGATCACCAGCGAGATGGGGTTATGCCCCACGGCTCCACCCACGGCCTGGGCGGACATCCTCTGCTTGCCGTGCGCGCGGGCGAGCTGCTGGGCAATGGTGCCGTAGGTCGTGGTCTGGCCATAGGGTATCTGAAGCAGTATCTGCCAGACCTCCTGGCGAAACGCTGAGCCGTTGGGCGAGAGTCTGCCGGGAAAGACCGGGTTTTCTCCCTTGAAATAGGCGTCAAGCCAGGTGCGGAGTTGTGCTAACACAGGGTAGTCTGGCGAGAAGACCCAGGCCTTCGTGCCATGGGGGCAGTACTTCTGACCGTCGAACCACAGGCCGCAGAGGGCGTCATCTTGAGCGGAGGCGGTGATGGAGCCTAAGGGGGAGCTGTAGGTCGTGTAGTGGATGGGCATGCGGGTTCCTTTCAGTTGCGGCGCTGCGCGCCAGGCTTCTCTGCTCGACAACAGGGCGTCGCTGGCCCCGCTCACGTGCGAGGTGACGCAGGCTTAAGGGAGTTCCAGAGGTTGATGGTGGCGTAGGAGCGCCAGGGTTTCCAGGCCTCGCTCAGGGCGAGGATCTGCTGCTCGGTGAGGGGTTCGAGGGCCTTTTTGATGCCGTAGTCGGTGTGGGGGAAGGCATCCGGCCAGCCCAGGGCGCGCAGTGCCACGTAGTTGACGGTCCAGGGGCCAAAGCCGGGGAGCGCCAGGAGCTTCTGCATCTGCTCGAGGGGGTTGGCGGCGAGGCTGAGTTGCACGTCACCGCGCTGCAGCGCCTGCGCCAGCGTGCCAATGCAGCGGGCGCGGGCGCCCGTGATGCCCAAGGGCCCCAGTTGGTCGGCGATGGGCTGGGGCGATGAGGCAAGCTCGGCGATGGCAGCAGCGGAGGGAAACAGGTGGGTGAGCTCAGCAAAGGGCGTGGCGAGAGCTTCGCCAAAGGTCTGGGCAAGGCGACGCGCCAGCGTCTGCGCCGCCTTGACGGTGACCTGCTGCCCCAGGATGGCGCGCACCGTCATCTCGAAGGGATCAAAGCAGCCGGGCACACGGGTGCCCGCCACGTAGCTACCCGGTTTGTGCGCATTCATGACCTCAAGGCACCGATCGATGGCGGCGGGGTTAGCGTTGAGGTCGAAGAGAAAGCGCACGCGAGCGAGCACGCGAGCGAGCACGGGCAGCAGACTGGTTGAGACGGTGACCGCCAGTGCGTTTTTTGTGGGCACAGGGGCGACTTGCACCCAGCCGGAGAGCACGGTATTCTCCGCGCCTATCATACGGACGGTGCGGCGGTAGCTCCCCTCCGCGACGGACTCGACACCGTCGATGAGGCGGGTCGCCAAAAACTCAAGGATGGTCTGCCACTGGTAGGGAGGCCGATAGCACAGCAGCACGGTTATGCTCTGTGCGGGGTCAGTGCCGCGGAGAAGTGCGACGGGCTGCGGCGCGCCCCTCTCGCCGGTGCCCGCGCTCCCCTTGCGAAAATCGCGTGGCGCGAGACGATAGCGCTGCTTGAAGAGCTCATTGAAGCGGCGGACGCTCTTGAAGCCTGCCGTGAATGCCACATCCGCGATGGAAAGCCGCGTGTCGGTGAGCAGGCTTTTGGCAAGCAGGAGCTTGCGTGTTTGCAGGTACTGCACGGGAGCGACGTTGTAGGTCTCCTCGAAGTTGCGACGCAACTGACGCTCGCTTACCTGCAGGAGCCGTGCCAGATATGCGATGCTGCTGGCGGCGCGCTCGTCCTCCTCGATGATGAGAGCGGCACGTTGCGCCATGCGAGCGGACGCGTCAACAGGCGCCTCGCCGGGAGCTAGCTCGGGGCGGCATTTGAGACAGGGTCTGAAGCCTTTTGCCTCTGCCTCCGCGGCGCTGGCAAAAAAGCTGCAATTCTCCGCCCGTGGCGTCTTGGCGCGGCAGACCGGACGACAATAGATGCCCGTCGACGAGACCCCCACAAAGATGCGCCCATCAAAACGGGCATCGTGTGCGCAGAGAATCGCGTAGCATGATTCGTGGTCGAGAGCGTTCACGGTGTATCCCCCTCAGTTAGCGATGTGGAAACAGTGTACAGGCTCTGCGGCTTAAAACCGGCGGAAATCGGACACCATGACGAGGACTAGAGCCGTCGTGTGCGTAGCGCCCACAACAAAGGAGCGCCCGCCACGGCCCCGTCCTTCTCCGCTCATCTCCCCTTTGATGGAGATTTGGAGTAATCGCAGGCGTGGCCGCGCTATTTGCCCTACCATGGTTTCTTACAAATTCTGTCTGATCGCGCCCTACCCTCTGGAGTACCCCACCATGAAAACCTACTTCTTTCCCATCGAGGCGGCTGCCGCCCTGTTTCCGATATTGGCCATTGTGTTGACCCTGCCTTATGCGATCTATTGTTATCGCAAGTATGGCTCGGTCTCGCCGCTGAGGACCCTTATCCTGTTCTCGCTTCTGTTCTACGTGCAGTGCGCCTACTTTCTTGTCATACTGCCGCTCCCCGACCCAGCGGAGGTCGCACAGAGAACCGGCGCGACGATGCAACTCGTGCCTTTCAGCTTTGTGGGCGACTTTTTGCGCGAATCGGGCTTTGTGCTCCAGGAGCCCTCCACCTGGCTGGCTGCCCTGAAGGATAACACCGTGTATGAGCCGCTGTTCAACATCGCGCTCACGTTGCCCTGGGGCATGTACCTCTACTACTACTTCAAACAGGATCTGCGCAAGGTCGTGGCGCTCTCGTTTGTGCTGTCGCTGTTTTTCGAGCTCACGCAACTGAGTGGGCTGTACGGCCTGTATCCCCGTCCCTATCGCCTCTTTGACGTGGACGACCTGCTGCTCAACACGCTGGGCGGCGTGGTGGGCTACGGCATCGCAACGGTCGTCACCCGCTTCTTGCCCAGTCGCGAGCGCATCGACGAGAAGAGCCGCAAGCGCAGCGCCACCGTGGGCTACCTGCGGCGGCTGCTGGCATATGCGCTCGATGCCCTGGTGCTGCTGTTTTTAAGGGCTGGTGTGGCGACGCTCTTGGAGCGGGCGACGGGCGATCCCAACCCGCTGGGCTTGCTGGGCAGCCCGCTGCTGTCTGTGCTGCTGCTTTTTGTCTACAGCATCGGCGTGCCTGCGCTGTTCAAGGGTGCAACAGTAGGCAAGGCAATCGTGCGGATACGCGTGCTGCCGCTTGACCCTCATGCGTCCCGGTTCGCGCCGCTTGCCCTGCGCTACCTGCTGCGCAACTCCCTGCTGCTCGGCTTTAGCTTCACCAGCACTTTGAGCGCCACCGCCGATCCCCCGTGGCAAACAATCATAGTGCTCGCTCAGCTCGCCGTGCTGCTGCTGGTGACGGTTGATCTCATCACCAGCCACCGCAAGAGCAAGCGCCTCTTGTACGAGCGCATCAGCCGCACACAAAACGTGAGCACGGTACCAGCGCCCAAAGACCGATAGGCCCGGATTTTGGAAGAAGCCCGAGCCGGACAAACAGCCAGCAGTCTTGGGAGAAGACCGAGCCGCCTGGAGCCCGGTTTTCTGCCCGTTGGTCTCAGAGTCGAACGCGGCTCCTCTGCCAAGAGTACGGTACGCTAGCTGGGCTCGCGTGCTATACTTTTAAGACAGCCGGAAATTCGAGCGAAAGGCTTTTGACTTGAGCCCAAAGGCGCGACAGGAAATCGACTTCAGCGTATTTCTCTTTCACCATCTGGCAAAGAGTTGGCATAAGTCTGTGCCGGAAACATACCAAATCCTTGCGGATACCGATATCCTGGATAGTTACATCATCGGCTGCTATGAGTCGCTTCATACGCTTGGAACCGAATACTTGATTGATGACATCACCGGGTTCGTCCGCGACAAAGGCGTTGTTGTATGAAACTCTATCATGGCTCTAGCGTTGAAGTTGCTGCTCCCAAAGTGTCGCACGCAAGGAAGAATCTGGACTTTGGCAGAGGTTTCTATCTCACATCATTTCAATCCCAGGCCGAGCGCTGGGCGAAACGAAAAGCCGTCAGATATGGCGGGGAGCCAATCGTCAATATCTACGAACTATCAGAGGATCTCAGCCAGTTCAAGACCTTGCATTTTAAGGACAACGACAAAGAATGGGTTGAATTCGTCTGCGATGGTCGCCGTGGCGGGCAAGAGTATGCCGATTACGACATCATCATCGGCGCTGTTGCCAATGACAAGGTCTACGCAGCAGTCGATATGTATTTCAAGGGTCTTTGGGATATTGACGCTACCCTGAAAGCTCTGAAGTTCTACGAATTGAACGACCAGATATGTCTGGTTTCCCAACGGGCTATTGATGAGCTACTGGTATTTGTTGGTTCTTATGAGGTGCGATGATGGACATCCAAAACATCACCCCTGAAGTTCTGGAAAGCGTTTACAAAGAGCACCTTGAGGCAGACATCATTTCATTGATT
>JAITTM010000144.1 GCA_031286975.1 Coriobacteriales bacterium | reverse complement strand
TGCGGTACGGGGGCTTGCGGCGCATACGTCGCCTGCGGCTGCGCATACTGCGGCTGCGGCGCATACGTCGCCTGCGGCTGCGGTTGCACAGGCAGCTGCGGCGCATACGTCGCCTGCGGCTGCGGTTGCACAGGCAGCTGCGGCGCATACGTCGCCTGCGGCTGCGGCGTATACCGCGGTGTGTTTGGCGGCAGCGGCACCATGGGCGCTTGCCCAGCTCCGTGCTGCGCTCGCTGCCAGTCGGTCAACTCCCGCACCGACCTATGGATGTTGCGCACATCCTTCTTGACGGTCTTGAGATCAACAACCAGGATGATCACAAAGACCAGCACAACCAATAACAAGAATCCTTCCATGTAGCCTCAACTCCCTTGTTCGCTGTTGAAGAGCGGTAGCAGATCCTCGAGCTTAAATGACGACGCAACACGCCGATGATCCTTGGTCAGCAGGCGGTAATGCTGTGAGATGATGTTCTGCTGGATGATAAAGACCTCGTTCTTCTCCACATCCAACCACCAGACCTTGCCGCCCAGTGTCTTGGTGTAATGGGGCTGCTCGCCCTCAAAGGAGAGCGCGAGCACAACGTCGGTCGCCTTGCCCCCAAAGGCATCGGAGAGGATATCGCTCTCGCCAAAGATGGAGCAGAGTGCCACGCAGGTGGTCCAACCCAGCGATTTGCGCCCCTTCTCGATCTCGACCAGAGTCTTTTTCGAGATGCCCAGCACGGCGGCCATCTTCTCCTGCGTGAAGCCGTATTCTGTGCGCACGAGCTTGACGCGCGCATCGCATAAGCTTATGAATGCCAGCCTGTCCACAAACATCCTGCCTCAAAATGGCACCAACAAAAGTGTAACATCACCAATAAAGTGTAATTATACACTTTCACAGAGCTGATGCAAGGGGAGAAAGGCGGGCAAACGCGTGCTGGTGCCGCTCCTGGTATCGCCCTCGGTATCGCCCCTCGGTGTTGTCGAATTCTTGTGTCATAATAGAACCTCTGCTGACGAATGAGGTTTTGTGCAGGCGATTCTCTACTTTTTTGGACATGGCTTCTGCCATCAGATTCCGCAGCGCTCGTTTGAGGTGGCGGGGCTGTTCTTCTCAGCCTGCGCACGGGATACGGGTATCTACCTGGGGCTTGCGTTCAGCGTTCTGGTGGCCTTTGCGTTTTACGCCAGGGTCAAGCAGAAACCGGCGGGGCTTCCGCCGACGCGCATCATCGTGGTGCTTGTGATTCTAGCGCTCCCCATGGTGCTTGATGCCCTTACCTCATATACCGGGCTGCGTGAGACAACCAATGTCATACGCTACGTCTCGGGTTTTCTGATGGGCTGTGCCGTTGGCAGTCTGGTGGTGCCCTTCCTGTTCGCCCTGCGCAAGGACGCGCGCGAGGATATACCGGTGTTCAGTCGACCAGCGGGCTTTGCGCTTTATCTGGCACTGACGCTGTTGCTGGGTGCGGTCTTTCTTTTCATGCTGCCCTTTGGTGGCTACGTGGCGCTGTTCTTGCCAGTGCTTGCTTTTGTGGGCATTCTGGTGACACTTAATCTGCTGGTACTCACACTGTTCAAGCGACTTGTGCCCACTGGCTCCGCCAAGCGCTGGATGGTGGGGCTGGCAATAGCCATCGTGCTTGCCTTGCTCGAAATCACCCTCATGGGGCTGTTGCGCGACGTGGTGTTCACCGTGCTTCTGGGCGGCATATCCCTCGAACAGATATTGCGCTGAAGAGGGCACTGGAGAGTGCGCTAAGGGGCTCTACCCCAAGTTTTTCTTGCAATATCGAGACAGGCGGGGCAATTAGTGGTAACCTATCAGCCTGTAAAAAACGAGTGTCCGAGAACTGCGGTTCTTGCTAAAAACTATGGAGGATATCTCTATGAAGGTACTTGGATTGGGTTTGCCTGAACTTATCATCATCTTGGTTGTCGCACTTTTGATTTTTGGACCCAAGAACCTGCCTAAGTTGGGTAGCGCTTTGGGTAAGACCGTCAAGAACGTTCGCGAGGGTCTTGACGGCAAAGAGCAGCTCGAGGCAGCAGAGGTCGACGAGGATGAAGAGGAAGAGGAAGAAGAGGAGCCCAAGCCCAAGAAGAAAGCTTCCACGACCAAAAAGAAGTAATCCAACGTTTCATTAAAGGGCGCGGCACACATGACATATGCTCATGTGCCGCGCTGCTTTATACCTGAATCCCGATTGTAAGGAGAACGCACTCATGGCAAAGGAAATCGTCCTCACACCGGAAGGCCGGGAAAAGCTCGAACAGGAACTCCATGAACTTGAGACCAATAAGCGTGTGGAGATAGGCGAACGCATTCGTATCGCGCGCGAATTTGGGGATATCTCCGAAAACTCCGAATATGACGACGCGAAAAATGAGCAGGCATGGCTCGAGAGCCGCATTGCGGAGATCAGCCAGATACTGGCCAATGCCACCATTGTCGAGGCGCCCAAACGCTCCAACAAGGTGTCCATTGGCAGCGTGGTGACCGTGCAGACCGAGAGTGGTGACGAGCGCGTGTTTACCCTTGTGGGCGCGGCCGAGGCGGATGTTGCCGCGGGGCGTATCTCCAATGAGTCGCCCGTGGGTGCGGCTCTGCTCGGTGCCAAGAAGGGTGATGCCGTAACGGCTGAGGGCCCCACCGGCAAACAGATAGCGTTCACCATCGTCAAAATCAGCCGATGATATGAGTACGGAATCAGAACCCACAAGAGAACAACTGCCCAGCGACGACCCCATCGAGGTGCGCAAGGCGAAGCGACTGGCTCTTATCGAGCAGGGCGAGGAGCCCTATGCCCGCAGCTTCGAGGCGAGTACGCAGGTCGATGCCCTGGAGCAGCGCTACGCCGAGCTTGAGGAGGGCAGCCATACCACGGATGTGGTGAGCGTTGCCGGCCGCATCATGGCGATCCGCGACCAGGGCAAGGTCGCCTTCATCGTGGTGCGCGACGCCACAGCTGAGGTGCAGCTCTTCTGCCGCATCGACGACATGGGTGCCGCCGCATACAATC
>JAITTM010000015.1 GCA_031286975.1 Coriobacteriales bacterium | reverse complement strand
CAGCCGCAGGCGACGTATGCGCCGCAAGCCCCCGTACCGCAGCGACAACCGGTGCCACAGTATGCGCAGGCACCGATGCCGCAACCCGTGCAGAGCGCTCGGCCGCAGGTCGCTGCCACGGCTAATCAACCGGTGCATGTAGCGCAGTTGCAGCCCACTGCGGCACCGGCCTTCTTTCCTGCCGCGGCGCAGAAACCGCAGACAAACAGATCCTGGGAGAGCTGGGTCGGGCGCAACCTCATTGGTATCATCGCCTCGGTGCTGGTGTTTGTGGGGCTCATCTTCTTGGGCGTGCTGGTGGTACCGCGCATGCCGGACGAGCTCAAGATACTCAGCATGTTTGTGCTGAGCGCTGCCTTTGTGGTGCCCGGTTTTATCCTCACCAAAAAGATCAAGAACAGCTTTACGCAGATTCTGTTGGGTACGGGCTGTGGGGCGTTTTTCATCTCCATTCTGCTCACGCATCTGTTCTTCCACGCGATTGGCGATATCCCCGCGTTTGCGCTGCTACTGGCGTGGATGGCTGCCAGTTTGTTTGTCGCTAAGACCACGCAGTCGGTGCTGGTGAGCATCATTGCCCATGTGGGCATGATCATCTCGATCTGTTATAGCTTTATCGGCGGTATGTCTGATGAGAGGGTTCTGCTGCTGCTGGCATACCAGGTCGCCGCAACCGTGGTGATCATCGTGGGCAACATTTTGTGTAGCAAGAAGACCTATCGCTTTGGCCTGTTTGCCTCGCTGGCTTTGACCGTGGTTGCCAGTGGCAGCATGTGGATCTGTTTTTGGGGCGTGTCAGGGGCTGGCTTTGACTCGAGCTTGCCGTCGGCGCTGATTGCCGGAGCCTTTATCTTCCAGTTTGTGGCCGCGTCATTCTTGTCGTATCTGCTGTTTGTCTCGACGGTGCGCGTTGCAGGCACGGTGGCGCAGGTGGCGCTGCATCTGTGCAACAAGTTCATCTGGCTGGGAGCCGTGTTTAGCAATGTCTATCTGCTGGGAGCGAAGCTCTACTTTGTGGTGGTTCCGCCTACGACGGTGTTTTTGGACAGTGTCAGTTATGGAGCCGTGCTCTGCGCCGTTGTGCCAACGCTCGTGGTGCTCCTTGCGCACAGCGGCTTTACGGTTTTTCTGCGCAAGAAGCTCGCGTTCAAACCGTTGCTTGAGATGCTGACCGTAGGCCTGCTGGGACTGGTTGCGACAGGTGTGCTGGGAATCAATTTCTCGTTGGTGTGGGTCTATCAAGTGCAGACCCCCGCTGAGTTGTATCTGGTGCTGATCGCGTTGGGGCTGCTGCTGGTGTTTCTCGCCACCCGCGAACGCTTCTACCAGCTCTGCGCTGCCATCCTGATAGGGCTCGACCTGCTGTATATGCTGGCGTTTGGCTTCGAGGAGCTCACATATTTTGGCACTATCGCGTCTTCGTTTGCCTATCTGGCGGCATGCTTGGGGCTGCTGTTCGTGCTCTACCTGAAGCAGGATGAGCACACGCGCGAGCGTTTGAGCGACGGCTTCAAGTTGACGTTCTTGGTGATCTTTGAGCTGGGGCTCACAAGCATCCTGCTGGGCTCGGAGCTGACCTATGCCCTGCCCGTGCTGCTGTTGAGCCTCATTGCCACGCTGCTGCTCGTGCACTTCTCGCGCTTTGAGCGCGCCGCACGCAATATGCGGCTGATGACGCTGTTCTTGCGCGTCAACGAATTTGCGGTCATCTACATCGGTGCGGGCTTTATCGCCTTTGGTCAGCACGACGTGGCGCAAACCGTGCTCTACCTTGTGCTGGCAACCCTGAGCCTGCTGGTGCTGGCGCTGCGCTTTGCCGCAACCGCAAAGGAGGTTGGCGGCAGCACTGGCGGCAGCGGCTTCATTGAGCTGTTCTCGGGGCTGGGCTTCACGCTTTTGGTGCTTGCCGTTATCCAAGGCAACACCGCCTGGTTTGACGAGCCCTACCTGCTCAGTCTGGTGGCGATGCTCACCGCCCTGGCCGTGGTTGTGCTGGGCTTTTGGAGCCGCATCAAGGTGCTGCGCCTGTACGGACTGGTTGTCATGCTGGTGAGCATCATCAAACTGGTGACCTTTGACATCAGCGGTGCGGACGCAACCATGCGCATCGTCGCTTTTATCGGCGGCGGCCTTATCTGCTTTGCCATCAGTGCCCTTTATAACTTCGCCGTCAAACGCCTGCGATGACGTATTGAGCTGACCTGACAAAAGCGGCGACACACTCGCCTCCGACCCCCATTTTTCTCAAACGAGAGGATGGAAACAACGTGACAAAAGTTGATAAAAAGGGGCCGGAGGTGAGCGTGTCGAGTCACCCCTGCCACCCCTGCAGCACTCGCTATCCCCTGCTGTTGGTGCATGGCATCGGATTGACGCATCGCCGACACTTCTGGGGTCGCATTCCCGCGGCCTTGCAGGCAGCAGGTGCCGATGTCCACCTGGGCTACACCGCTGCCTGGGGCACCGTAGAGCACAATGCCGCCCTGCTCAAGCAGCAACTCGAGCAGCTGCTTGCCAGCACGGATGCCGCGCGCATCAACATCATCGCGCACTCCAAGGGCGGCCTTGACGCCCGCTGCCTTGCCGAGAGCCTGGGTTGCGCCCCGCAGATCGCGAGCATCACCACCCTCAGCACCCCACACGCCGGAACCAAAGCCCTTGACTTCGTGCTGCGCTGGTTTGGCTGGGTAATCACACTCATCGCGCTGCCCTTCAACGGCCTCATGCACCTCTGGGGCGAACGCGTCTCAGACTTCGCCACCGTCTGCGCCCAGCTGTCCACAACCGCCATGCAGGCGTTCAACCGTGCCAACCTGCCCGCGCCGGAGGTCTACTACCAAAGCTACGCATCCGGCCTGTCAAACCTCCTGAGCGATGTCACCTTCGACTTCAGCTATCTGCTCGTCAAGCCCTTTGACGGGGAGAATGACGGGCTCGTCTCCCCCGCCTCCGCCCCTTACGGCGAGTTCAAGGGTGTGCTGCGTTCGGCCACCCGCAGGGGCATCTCCCACCGCGACATAATCGACCTCCGCATGAAGCCGCTTGGCAAAAGAGCGGTTAGCGGCGGGGTAGCGGAGCAGGGCGGCAGAGGGGCGGAGGGTGGCAAGGGGGCGGAGCTAGCGGAGCAGGGCGACAGGACGGCGCTTTGCGGGGAGCTGCCTTTGGGTCCACCGTCTCTGATCGTCACCGACATCGTGGACTGGCACATCGCCCTCGTGGCAGACCTCAAGCGACGCGGATTCTAGTGGTCTGCTGAACCAAGGTCGATTATCTCCGCGCTGCCCCAGCGCCTCTGCGCCGCATCTACCAGGCTGGGGCGGATGGCAAGCAGGACGGCGTGGTAGTATCCGGCATCCAAAATCGTCAAGGCCTCGGTGAAGCCCTGGTTATGAATCAGCTCCAAAGGCCCCAGCTCATCAATGA
>JAITTM010000014.1 GCA_031286975.1 Coriobacteriales bacterium | reverse complement strand
GGTGGGATGCAATCAAACAGCCGCTCTGGACACGGACATACCTGCTTGTCTGCGCAGTGAACTTGGCGAACGCCATGAACTTCTACCTGCTCATGGTGGTTGTCGCTGCGTTCTCGGTGGACACGTGGCGCGTGGATGCGGGTGTTGCCGGAGTGGCTACCAGCATCTTTGTAGTTGGTGCCTTGGCTTCGCGTGCCTTTGTCGGCAAGGTCATGGGGCACTGCGGCTATAAGAACACGATGCTTTTGGGCATGGCGGTCAATGCCATTGCCTCCGTCAGCTATCTCTTTGTCCCCAGCATCGGGCTGCTTATCGCCGCCCGTCTTGTGCATGGGCTTGGCTTTGGCATGGTCACCTCGGCCGCACCGGCTATAGTAGCTGGTGTCGTACCCAATGAACGTCTGGGCGAGGGTATGGGGTATTTCTCGCTTGCAGGGCCAATCGCCGCTGGTATAGGCCCCTTTGTCGCCATGCTTTTGGTACAGGACGGAGGCTACCTCCTGCTCTTTGTCCTCTGCGCCTTAATTATGCTTATTGTATTAGCACTTATTGCCCTGCTCAGGATACCGCGCATCGAGCTGAGCCCGCAGGACCGCGAGGACCTGCGGGGTTTTAAGCTTAAAAGCATCATCGAAGTACCGGTTGTCCCCGTTTCACTGGTCGCGCTGCTGATGTATTCTTGCTACGGCGGCATCGTCAGCTTTTTAGCGCTGTTCTTGCGCGAGCTTGGCCTTGCAGACTACGCGAGCCTCTTCTTTGTCGTCTACGCGGTGGTTGTGCTGCTGTCACGCCCGTTTGCCGGAAGGCTGTTCGATGCGCGTGGGGCCTCCCCTCTCATCATACCGGCCCTGCTCATACTCGCCGCTGGCTTCACGCTTTTCTCGCAGACGCAAGACCTGTGGATGTTGGCCGCAGCAGCCGTCATGGTGGGACTGGGTGTCGGAGCGGTACAGACGGCGACGCTTGCCGTAGTCGCGAAGATCACCCCGCCATCGCGCAGGGGCATTGGCACGACCACCTACTACCTGATGAGCGATGTCGGCTACAGCCTTGGCCCCTTGCTCGCGGGATTGAGTATCCCCCTGCTGGGCTACAGGGGCATGTTCCTGGCCTTGGGACTGTTGACTCTTGGCAACTTTGCGTACTACTTCCTGTATCAAAGAGGCCGCATGGGCAGCGGTTGAGCGTAGCCGCAGTTGGGGACTTGGGGGCAATCGGTGTTGAGATGGGCGGATTGCCTGTATGGTCGCCTGTCATTCCTTGATGCCTGGTTATTGCTCGCAAATTCTAAGATGTCAGATTGAGCCATAAAGCGGGACGGACACCACCGGCGTCGTACACGTCGCGCCAGCCGTCGCGGTTCACCTCGCCGTCGGAGTAGACGTACGCCGCGAGCTGCGGGCGGCCCACATCGCGCGAACGCAACCACCACCAGCCCGCTTCGCCTTTGCAGGTCACTGCCATCCTTAATTTTCCAGGGAAAAGCGTATCGTCCTCAACCTCACTGGCAGAAGGGAGGAACACTTTACGCAACGGGTCGCTCTTTTTTCTTTTCCCAAGCACATGATTCTCTTGGAGTTTGCCGCTCTTATTCAACGTAGGAAGATGGGCGTTGAGCCATCGCTCGGAATTTAGCTCTTCATTCAGGGCACAGTTTGCCCACTGAAATAGGTAGCTATTCCAGTTTTCAGGCTCATAATCCATAATCCCTCTGCCAATGATATGCTCTGACAGCAGTAGGGCTTCCTGTGCCTCGTCGTCAATCCCCTTATTGATTTCGATTACGCGCCACAGATAGCCATCAATGGAGATAAGCCGCGATTTATCCAAAACGTTGTTTGTGGCAATCGCTTTGATTTTTGCGATTGCGATGTTTATCGCATCAACCGCATCGCTCGCTTCCGCGCTATACGAGGGGTCTTTTTCATACCACTCCCAAGGAGCATTGCTGGGGACAATTTGGGGCACACCAATACTGGGGTCTTCCTGAGCTTCATATTTTGCTGCGCTTTGAGCCATGGGAAACTCAACGTAAGTTGAGAAATCAATCGCGTCAACATCAAGACTATACGCATTTGCAGCGTTTCGTATTGTTTCTATGACCTCTGAATTCTCGGAATTAAGGAGCCCTGCGAACGGATCGTCCATATTTTGGGTGGACGCCTTGAAAATCAGCTTAAGGTTCTCTTCTCGTATACCCTGTTTTTCGCAGATTCTATTGAATACGTCCTCATCAAGGGTTTGGAGGGCGGTTAGAACGGCAGTTATCCTTTCATCATAGTGTGCGCCTTTTGCTTGCAAGAGTTCTCGCGTCATGTAGCGATTGAGCTTGAAGGCGTTAATTAGCTGCACCATCAATCGTAGATTTGCCCTTGCGGCATCGCTGACCTCCTTGAACAGTTCGATTATCTCTTCGTTCATGCCTTTCATTTTCTCACTGAAGAATTTTTCATTCGCAATCTCGCCTACTGGTGGCAGGTAGACAGGGAAATTGATGATTTTTTCAAGGTACTTGTTGCCGTCTTTAACACCCCGCTTGTTTTCAACGATTCCTTCTATGACCTTGTGGTCTGCTCCCAAAACGAACACACAGTGGCTGCTCCACAACAGCAGTTTGATCTTCTCCAGTATATCGATGACGGCATCATCCAAACATCGGTCAAGGTCGTCGATGAAAAATACTATCCGGTATTCAGGCTTCGTATTTTTTTTGCCGAGTCTCGCCACATCCTCTAATGCTTTACAAAACTTCTCTTTAAGGATAGTGTGCCAATCGACTTCACCAAATTCTTCTCTTTTCTTTGCCTCTTTCTCCTTGATAAAAGCCTCATACGCTTTTGAAGGTGAGACTTTCACGTTAATGAGACCCAATATGTTAAAGCTGATCTCTGTAATTGATTTGATAGCTGCATCCAAACCTGCAAAGATCGTTCGAGCCACCCTCTTTTTCATCTCCAAGCGTTTTGCCAGCGATTCAAGCTCCTTACGAAGGCACTGTAGCATGGCTATCTCGGGGTGCTCGTCCCTTTGGTACTGCCATGCCTCAAACATCACGGGTATTACCTTTGGATTCCACTTTTCCTTATCGTCAGGGATCTCCTCATCGTCAGGGGACTCCAGCCTCTGTTTTATCAGCTTCATAAAATAGGTCTTGCCAGAGCCCCAACCGCCGTAGATACCAAGCGTGAAGGGCGGCTCGACTTCCATGATTGCCTTCGCAATCGCATTCGCCATGCCCTGCCGCTCCAACAGCTCTGTAGAAAGAGTGCCACTCTCGTCCGTATGGTCTGAAATCAGCTTGAGGTCAACAATCCCCACCGCTGTTTGTTCCCCCATAATCCCTCACCCTCCAATACAAGACAACTCCTGCGATCAACTTACCCCTTTAACAAGATTGCGTGAAGCAATATGCTGTGTGTCCGATTAGCAATTTATTTCGATGCTCCCACTCGTGCATATCAAGTATCCAGTTAGATAGAATTATGCCAGAGCTCTTCGGGCGCGATATCCAAATCCTCTGCCCAGCATACCGACCCATCGACGTAGACAGAGTTGAATAGCTCGACATTCTTAAGCGGTGCCCAAGGCTGCTCACTCAGATAGGGCTTTACATCGAATAGCCTTGTCTCGCCATT
>JAITTM010000002.1 GCA_031286975.1 Coriobacteriales bacterium | reverse complement strand
CCCTCCTGCATCCGCGCGCCGCCGGAGGCCGAGAACACGATGAGAGGTAGTCGTTGCGCTGCTGCCCGCTCGATGGCGCGGGTTATCTTCTCACCAACCGTTGCTCCCATCGAACCCATAAGAAAGTAGGGGTTCATCGCAACGATGGCTACGGGGCAGCCGTTGATGGTTGCCCTGCCGCAACGTACCGCCTCATAACAGCCTGTTTTTTTCTGCTCAAGCACTATCCGCTCCTCATATGCCGGAAGCGGGAAGGGCCTGGAGCAGAGAAGTGCCTCGTCCCACTCCTCAAATGAATCCGCGTCGACGGTCTCGACGACGCGCTCCGGGGAACTCAGCCTTTGCTGCTCTTGCGTGCTCTTTGTGGGATCGCTCACACAAATCACCTCTTACTCGATCGACTTCAGGGATGTGGCCGGGTCGAGCCTGTTCAGGCGCGGACGGATGAACAGGTTCACCAAGAAGGTACATAACAGGGGTATAACGCCAGCAAATACAAAGCTTGTCGGCTCGATGACATGGGGGAACATGCCCTCACCGGCAACGAGGACACCCATCACATAGGTATGCAGGAAGACACCGGCAAAAAGCCCGCCCAGTATGCCAAAGAACACCATGATGAATGCCTCACGGGTGATATAGCCAGCCACCTCGCGGCGGTGATAGCCCAGCACCTTGAGGGTCGCAAGCTCGCGCTCGCGCTCCGTGACATTTATCGTGATGAGGTTATAGATGACGATGACAGCCAGCATGAGCGCAGCCAGGATCATGAGCCAAATGACCCCTGACAGGTTGTCGATTACCATGTTCATGATGATCCTCAGCTGGGAGACCGGTTGGACTGTCGCCACCTCGTCTGTTGCCACGAGGTCAGTTAACAGGGCCTCCAGTTGGTCTTCTTGCAGGTCAGAGCGCATGACAACCGTATTGTAGGCAGCCGTTTCGCCAACGAGGGTCTTGTAGAAGGTGGGCGAGAGGTAGATGTAGTTATAGATGTAGTTCTCGCTGATAGCACCGATCTTTGCCTGGATTGGCTCTGCGCCGTTTGGCCCAAACTCGATTAGGTCGCCAATGCGAACGCCCAAGGCCGTCGCAAGTTGCTCGGTAATGATGACCGCGGAGCCTTGGGATTCATCAAGGGGAAACGTGATGGAGGCTCGATTCGCAGGCTGCCTGAAGTGTATGAGGTTGGTGTAGCTCTTGGTGTCCTCGGCCACAGAGAGAAACGTTGGTATACCCTTGTTGGTGCGCCCTTCATAGGTAACGACGATGTCCTCGCTACAAACATACGAGAACGTGATGTCGCCCTCGTCAAGCATGCGATTGAGCTCCGTATCCTCAGAGGCATTCGAGGGGTTCTCCAGAAAAAGGGAGGCCTGTGAGCTTGATATCTCCCCATATTGCAGATCAACGATGCCCGATATCGAGTCGCGCAGACCAAAACCTGCAACGAGCAGCGCCGTACAGCCTGCCACGCCGATAACCGTCACGGCAAAGCGTGTCTTGTAGCGCAAAAGATTGCGGAGAGTCGCTTTGTGGGAGAAGGAAACCCGCCGCCACAAGAAAGGCACACGCTCAAGAAGCACACGTTTGCCCCGGCGGGGCGCACGCGGACGCATGAGCTCAGAAGCGTTTTTGTCCAACGTATTGCGACAGGCGATGGCCGTTGCGATACTGAGAGCAACAGCTCCGCCGAGGAATCCGATGACGCAGGGAACCAAGGTGACAACTATCTCGAAAGCACCCATATGGTACTGTGAATAGGCGTTCCAGATGGCGGGCGGATAGACCAGCAGGCCGGCCACGACCCCGATGGCGCCACCTGACAGCCCGATGATCCAGGCATAGGATTGGTAGATGGCCATGATCTGCGAACGACGATAGCCGTTTGCCTTGAGCGTACCGATCTGGCCGCGGTGCTCCTCAACCAGACGCGTCATTGTGGTGAGACAGACAATGGCAGCGACGAAGAAGAAGAACCAGGGCAGGACAAGGGACAGGTTGTTGATGCGATCCACATCTGAGCTGAAGCTGGAGTAGCCAGGGAGGTCATCTCGATCTTGGAGGGTCCACTTTGGCCATTCTATCGCCTGCCAGTCCCGCCAGCCCGCATCAAGTTCCTCGCGCGCATCCATAAGCTCTTGGTATGCCGCCTCCGCCTGCGTGGTATATTCCTCAGTACCACTGTTGATGGCCTCTCTGGCTTCATCGATCTGGTTGGAGAAAGCGTTCAGGGCAGCTACGCCCGCGGCCAACTGTCGGTCGCCCGCCCTAATGTCCGCCTCGGCGGAGGCAAGGGCGCTCTCGGCGGCGATGATCTGCTGTTCTCCCGCTGCTATGTTGGCTGCACTGGTAGCAATCTGGCCTTCAAGCGTCGCGATATACACGTCCAGCTCGCCTATCTGAGCCTGCAAAACCGCCTGTGCAATAGGATCGGGCTCGACCGCAAGCGCTGCCCACAGGGCATCGCGCTGGGTCTGCACTCCAATGAGTGCGTCCCTTCCCTCCTGATATGCCCTGCGCCCCTCATCCAGCACAGCCTTCTGTGCGTTTAGCTCCTGGGTTTTGGCTGTCAGGCTGCGCTTTGCCTGCGAAAGCCTGGCACGCGAATCAGTGAGTATCTTCTCCTGCCTCGCATACTCCTCTATTGCCTCGTTCAGGTCTGTCGTGCCTTCTTCCAACTCCTTTTTGGCAGCCTCCAGCTCGGTTTCAGCTTTGCTCTTCTCACTTTCGAGGGTTGCTTCGCCTTCATTGAGCTCGTCAGCGACCTCGTTTGATATCTCATGGAAGCGCACCGCGGCGCGGCTGTTCGTGAAGTTCTGCAGCTTCACGTTGGCAGCATCGATGGCCTGCTCATATTCGGGGGAGAAGGCCGAGAGCCCCTCGGTGGTGGTAAGGCGCACGGCAAGCTCGGTATACCAGTCGCTGGAGAAGGCCTCCTCAGAGACATACAGGTACTGGTCGATACGACCATTGCCGATGTTGGTGCTTCCCCGATCCGTCGAGACATACAACGACGACCACGCCAGACCAACAACCGTGAATTTCTTTTGAGACAAAAAGTCAAGCGAGCTCTTCCAGTTGTTCTCTGACACGACGACGGTATCGCCTATCTTCAGGCTGGCAGAAGGGTCGGCAACGCATTCGGTCGCAGATGTGGGCAGACGCCCCTCCACCAGATCGAGCTGCGCGAGATAGTCTTCTCCCCCTTGAGCAGCATCCCGCGGGAGGGAGCGGAGGCTGAAGCGGAACGCCGTCTCGTTGACGAAGACCGAGAGGTCAACGCGATAGCTACCGCTTGCCTCGGCAACATCAGGCAGTGCCCGAACCATCTCCACGTCTTTTTCAGTGATGCCCTTATCGCAATAGAGCCAAAAATCTGCCAGCCTTTTTTCGGAGAAGTAATGGTTGGCGGTGCCCAGCATGCCAGGGCCTGCGGACTGAAGCCCTGCCAGATATCCCGCGCCCAGCACGATGATGAGAAAGACAGCGATAAAGCGTCCGGGTGTCCGGAGCAGCTCTCTCTTAGCTATCTTTCTGATGATACGGCTCATAGGACGATATCCCTGGCTTCGCGTACTTCTTTGTTGATAACGATGCTCTCAATGCCGCCATTGCGCACCGTTATGACCTTGTTCGCTATGTCTACGAATGCTCTGTTGTGGGTGACCAGAACAACCGTCACGTCAAGGGCACGGCTCGCCCGTTGCAAGATACCCAGTATCTGGATCCCTGTTTTATCGTCGAGGGCGCCCGTGGGTTCGTCACACAAGAGCAGTCGGGGGTTTTTGGCCAAAGCCCGCGCTATGGCAACACGCTGCTGCTCGCCGCCCGAGAGCTGGGAGGGAAAGTTGTTGAGACGCTCACCCAAACCAACGACATCAAGCATCTCGCTCGGACTAAAAGCATTCTTGCTCACTTCGCACGCCAGCTCGACATTCTCAAGCGCGGTAAGGTTCTGCACGAGGTTGTAGAACTGGAACACAAAGCCTACGTCAAAGCGGCGGTAGTTGGTGAGCGCCTTCTCGTTCAGGCGAACGATGTCCACGCCATTCACCAGCACGGAGCCGCTATTGCAGCGGTCGATGCCGCCGAGGATGTTGAGCAGCGTCGTTTTGCCGCTGCCGGAAGAACCTACGATCGCACAGACCTCGTTGCGCTCGAGGGTAAAGGTCGCATCATGCAGGGCAGTCGTTTTGACTTCGCCCGTCTGGTATATCTTGGTCACATTGGAGAGCTCGACAAGAGTCGTCATCAGAGACTCCCCCTTTCACTTGCGTTGTTTTGATCCACCTGCAAAAAGCCTTCCAGCTCACGAGCGACAAAGTCCCCTTGCTGGACGGGTAGGTTATGATCCCCCTCGGCGAGGTGCAGCTTGGAGTGGGGGATGCGCTGCGCAAACGAGCGCCCGGTCTCAAGCAGCCCCGACTGTGCGCCATAGAGCAGGAGGGTCTGCGCCTGCAAACCCTCCAGTGGATTGGTGTCGGTAAAGGATTGGCCCTGCTGTACAGCCGCAAGGAGAAGCCCGTCTTTGGTAAGGAAGCGATGCTGCTCCTCAACCTGCTGTGCCTTGGCCTGGCTCACCGCGATGCCTGTGGAGTCCGTATACTCCCCCATCGTATCAGCGAGGGAATATCGGGTTCCGCGGGCAAGGTCGTGCAGAGATTCCTCCTTGAAGGAGGGTGCCTCTATGAGCGCGAGGCGCCCGACCTTATCCGGATGGGTAAGAGCGGTGTACAGCGCGATCGAACCGCCGTAGCTGTATCCCACCAGATGGGCCCGGGGGATGCGCAGGGTCTCCATGAGGGCAAGCAGGTCGCCCGAGAGCAACTCGAGCGTATAACCCTCGGTGCTCCGCTCGCTCAGCCCATGACTGCGCAGATCATAGAGGACGACGTGATGCTCGCGCGCTATCGCGGGCGCGATGATGAAGTAGTACAGGGACAAGTTCGTGAGCAGGCCATGGAGCATGATCACCGGATCGCCTCCACCGGCGTTCATCTCGATCACATTGACCTGCTTCTTATGTACCTCGATACGTGCCATTTCCTCTCCAGTCTGCCCCTGTCCTCCTGCCCCCTGTTTTGACTTACTGCTCCCCTGTTTTGTTTGCGTTTAAGCTCTGCTCGATAAAGTCGGCTACGTCGCCAACCGTGAGTTTTGCCAAATCGCTGAATGACCTGTCTTTGAGCCAGGTGGAGAAGTCGATCCGCCCCTCATACAGCGCGTTGCCGCGCTCGACAAGTACGACGATCTGTATGCTGTCCATACCCAGGTCGTCAACAGACCGGCTGATTGGCTGGATGTCGATGATCTCTGCGGCATCCGCACCGATGATGTCGGCTATCAGGACGTTCAGTTGCTCGAAGGCGCTCTTATCGCCACCCTGCGTTGTGTGTGTCATGCCTATCCTCTACTCCCTTTTGTCTTAATCCCCGTCTACATCACAGTGTTGCGATGAGCTTGCTTACCTTCTGCTCGTTGCCCGAAATGGCAAGTACGCTCGGCTCGGTGCCCTTTGTCAGTTCATTGACAAAGAAGCTGCCGCCCTCTTCAAGCTCCAAAAAGGCGATGCCCCGCTTGCGAAACTCGTTCTCAAGACCGGCATTTACCATGCCCGCACCCTTCCAGGGGCCCCAGTTGAACGCCATGACACGCAGGTCGGGCCGCTTGCGCTCAAGGATGCGCGCCGCAAGATCCATGACACTGTTGCCGGCAGCATAGTTGCATTGCCCCACATTGCCAAAGGAGGACGACATGGAGCTGAACATGACCAGCAGTTTGAGATCTGGCAACTCCCTCACCACAACGCCCAGAGGCACTGCCTTTGTGTCATAGACCCGGGCAAAGGCATCTTTCTTCATGGAGCTGAAGAGTTTATCCTCCAAAATTCCGGCAGCGTGGATAACACCATCTATTGTGCCACAATCCTTTACCGCATCGGCGATAAAGGCACTGAATGCCTCCGCATCGCAGACATCAACGCTTTGGTAGCTCGCTGTGGCGCCCGCATCCTCGATAAGCTTGATAGCCGCGCGAATCTGCTGTGCCTTGAAGATGCTGCGTGCTTTGGCCTCGACCTTCTTGGGCTGCTTCATCTCCTCTTTCTCGATGAGGTAGCTGCGTATCTCGTCGACGGTTGCAAGACCCTCATAGGCACCGCCCTCCTTAATAAGCTCCGTGCGCCCAACGAGCAGGTAGTGGCAGGGGTGGACGGCGGCAAAGCGCGCGACCAGATGGGGGGTGATGCCCTGGGCGCCGCCCAGCACCATGATGGTCGACTCGGCGCTCAGCCCAAGCTCAACACCCTCGGCATCACTCGCGAGGTCACCAACGGTGGGTAGCAGCAGATAGCGCTCTGCTCCGCGATAGAACACCTCGGGGAAGGGCTTGATGGCACAGAGCTCGTCGGCTACCTGTGCAGGAAGACTCGATGCGTCAAAGGCAGTCTGGTACGTGGCGGTGCAGATGCGCTTGCCCGGATACTCATGCACGAGCGTCTTGAGGAATCCGGGAAACCCTTCTAGCAGGTCGATCTGCGCCATATCCTGCGCCTCGAGCAGCGTGGCGCTGCCGTCGTCAAAGGTGGCAATCCACTGAAGTTTCTTCATATCCGCCTGCTTGAGCAGGTCAAACAGGTCACCCGTCGTGATGCGCTTGCCCGAGGTTGAGTTGATGACGATGAGTCCGTCAAAGGCGGAAAGATCCGCATCCGTCGAGCTTATGAGCTCAGCCTTCGCGCCGCGGGAGATAAGCTCTTCAGCGACTGCCTGAGCCAGGCCCTCTCCGTCGTCGGTCAGGGCGAACAGCTTGTCGCGCAGCAGTTCAGCGTCGGTCTCACCAATGGATGTGGCATGCTCGCCCAGCGCCATACGCACGATACGCACCTCAGCATCATCGTCGGCTTCCTCGTCGTCGGCACTCTCGGCATCATCCGCGCCGCCACTGGAGACACCCTTGCCAACAACCGCCTGCGCACCGGTAAAGCCATCCTTCTGCGAGACGGAGCCACCCTCGGCTGCCATACGCCCGATCTCTTCTATCCATCCGATAAGATCCCTGAAGGTCTTGACCGATATCATCCGCTCAAAGAAGGCATCCATGTC
This sequence comes from Coriobacteriales bacterium, assembly GCA_031286975.1. GTDB lineage: Bacteria > Actinomycetota > Coriobacteriia > Coriobacteriales > UBA8131 > JAITTM01. Next base: position 7,386 of record JAITTM010000002.1, on the reverse strand, counting down.
CTCCTCGTTCTCGGGGAAGGCAACACGGTCGCGCAGACCACCGATGATCTCCATCCGCTTGATGGAGTCGATGCTGAGGTCGGCCTCAAGCTCCATGTCGAGCTCCAGCATGTCAATGGGATAGCCGGTCTTCTCGCTCACAACAGCTAAGATGAGATCGGTTATCTGCTCGGTGCTCAGAGAGACGATCTCTGGCAATGCCCCTTGTCCCGACTCCGCATCGGATGCCACGGAGGCATCTTCGACGAGCGCCGGAGCACCCGCAATCGCTGGCAGCGCCGCCGAGCGCCGCACCGTCGTGCGCTCAATGGCCTCGGGCTGCCCCAGATAGCCAAGCATCACGTCTCGCTGGTCTTGGATAACCGCATTCATGTTGTCGAGATATGCCATCATGATGGCCTCGACGCTGTGACCCGTCAGGGGGCCGGACAGCTGGTTCAGCGAGAGGATGGGGCCACTGAAAATCCGCCCCGCATGGGCGGGCAGCTCGCCGCTTTCTGGCACAGCTACCATTCCGTTGACGTTCCAGACAGCGCCACCCTTGCGGTGGCTCTCGGGCGCGTCGAGATCAAGTTCCAAAGCTTCTCTTTCTTCAAATAGTTCTTCCATAGTTAATTCTCTCCCCGTTGTCAGATACTTCGCTAATCCATGGAGCAAGAAGGACACGCCTTCTGCTCCTGCCTTTTCTGTCTGGACGATACAGACCGCCTCGTCCTTTTCTGCCGTTATCCGCTTGGTCAAGCCACCTAAGACGCCTCCGGGGCCCGCTTCGATGAAGACACGGGCACCATCCGCATACATCGCCTCGATCTCTTCGGTGAAGCGAACAGGGCTCACGAGATGTGTGGCCAGGCGTTTCTTGACAGCCGCAGCCGCTGCCGGATACGGTTCTGCCGTCGTGTTTGACCACACGGGCAACTTCGCTTTGCGTACCGTTGTGCTCTTGAGGGTGCTGGCAAACAGGCTCTCGGCTGCCGCGAGCAGCGGGCTGTGGAAGGCACAGGCGACGTTGAGCGTATCAAAGGCGACCTTGGCCTCTTCGAGCTTGAGCTTGAAGGCATCCAGCCCGGCAGTGCTCCCTGCCACGACGATCTGCTTGGGAGCGTTGTAGTTGACCGCCCAGACCTCCGTCTGCCCTTCGAGCAGACCTTCGAGGGTCTCACGGTCGCAGCGAACCGCCACCATGGAGCCGGGGTCGTCGCCAACGGCATCAAGCACTGCCTCGGCACGTGCGCGACTGAGCTCCACGAGCTCGTCGGCAGCAAGGGTGCCCGCGTAGCACAGTGCAGGCAGCTCGCCAAAGCTGTGTCCCGCCACCATGTCCGCCTCGACACCCAGGTCACGCAAAAGCTCCGCTAGCGCCAGATCGACGATGCCCAACAGGGGCTGTGCGTTGGTCGTCTCGGTCAAAACCGCACGCTGCGCCTTCTTCTCGTCGTTCGAGAAGGCGGCGGGAGGAAACAGGATGGCCTCGTAAGCGGGGTTCTCTTCAATAAGACGCCGCATCTTGGGAAAGGCGATAAAGAGGTCAACCGCCATGTTGCTGTGCTGGCTGCCCTGCCCAGGAAAGAGCAGTGCGACCTTGCCCTCGACCACATTGCGCTCATAAAGACCCTCGGCGCTATTGCCGGACAAAGCCGCCTCGATGCGTGCCAAAAGACCAGCACGGTCGTCAGCGACGATGGCATACTGAACAGGAGCCGTCGGGTTGTAGCGGGCGAGGCTGTAGGCAACATCCTTGAGGGCAAGCGAATCGTTGAGCCCGTAGAGAATGACGGTTCTGCGCATGAGCTCCTGGGCGTCCTCGAGCGTATCACCGCGGAAGACACAGAGCTCTGAGGGCCACGCCTTGAGAGTGGCAGAGGGGCGATCGACGTCGTAGTTCTCGACAATCGCGTGAAAGTTCGTCCCGCCAAAGCCAAAGCCCGAGATACCAGCAACGCGGCGGTCGCTACGCCAGAACCCTGCCTTCTCGGTGCGAAAGAAGAAGGGGCCGCCACGCGCCCAGGCATCGTTGGGCTTGTTGAGATGCAGGGTTGGCGGCAGCACGCCGTGCTGCACACACAGGGTTGCCTTGATGAGACCGGCAACACCAGCCGCGCACTTGGTATGCCCTATCAGGGTCTTGACCGAGCCCACCTGCACGCGCTGGGGCAGGGCACCTGCCTCGATAAACACATCGGTGAGCGCGCCGAGCTCGATGCGGTCGCCCACCGCGGTGCCTGTGCCGTGTGCCTCGATGTAGCCCACGTCACGGGGCGATACCCCGGCGCTCTCGTACGCACGCTTGAGCGCGCGGATCTGCCCTTGTCCGCTCGGTGCCGTAAGACCGAGCTGCTTGCCGTCGCTGCTACCGCCGATGCCCTTGATGACGGCGTATATCTTGTTGCCATCGCGCTTGGCATCCTCCAGACGCTTGAGGATGACCACACCGATGCCCTCGCCCAGGGTGATGCCGTCTGAATCGGCATCGAAGGTGGCGCAGCGCCCCTTCTTTGACAGGGCATAGGTGGATGAGAACATAAGGAAGTCGATGATGCCGTTATGCACATCGGCACCACCCAAGACCACCATGTTTGACCGGTTGGAAGTCAGCTCACCCACAGCGATGTCAAGAGCTGCCAACGACGAGGCACAGGCCGCGTCGACCGTGAAGTTGCGACCACCGGTGTTGAGTCGGTTGGAGATACGCCCAGCGATGACATTGGACAGGATGCCGGGGAAGGAATCCTCGGTGAGGGTGGGCAGCATCTGGTCGAGCCCCTCCGGCAAGCCGCCAAAGAGCTTGCGCAGGCCTGCTCGCGAGCCATAGCCACCGGAAAGCTCACCGGCACCCTGGGCACCAAAGATGACCGAGGTGTCGTCAAGATCAACGGTGCTGAGGTCGTCGTAGCCTGCATTCTCAAAGGCGCGCTTGGTTACCAGCAGGCTCAAAAGCTGAACCGGCTCGATGGCGGCCAAAGATTGCGGGGTGATGCCAAACTCCAAAGCATCAAAATCGCTGGAGCTGATAAAGCCGCCCCACTTTGAGACCACATGATCGGTGTCTTTAGCGTCGGGATCATAGAATATCTCGGGTTGCCAGCGCTCTTCGGGCACCTCGGTGATGCTGTTTTTATTGAAGACGATGTTGCGCCAATACTCGTCGATGTTCGCGGCATCCGGGAAGATGCCCGCCATACCCACGATGGCGATATCTGTGGGGGCCTCAACAGCCGCACTGGAGCCAGCATCCAACTCGATATCCGCAATCAGCGCCTTGCTCTGGGCAATCAGGCGATCGTGGAGCGTCTCTATGGTCATCGCCTTGTCGATGAGGGGTGTGACAGCACCTGTCATATACAGTCCGCGCTCAAGCTGCTGCTCTTTGGTAAGCTTGACTATCTCATCACCCGAACGCTCAAGACCCTTGGCGGCGATCCTCAGTCGCCCAAGGTTGAGCTCCTCGAGCTTCATGAGTATCTGCGAAGGATCCATCCCCTCCGCCCGCATGCGGTCATGTTCGCCGGAGAAGAGCTCCGTGAAGGCTGAGGGCACAGCACGGCTCTCCTGCCCACTGCCGGACTTGAGCAGCACGGTCTCTTTGCCCTTGATGAGAAGCTTGCGGTACTCGGCGGTGATCGCGCCTGTGCTGACTATCTCGTCGGTGTAGAGATAGGCCGTACCCACCAGCAAGCCGACCTTGCCGTCACGAGCCGCAAAGGGTGCCGCCATGATGCGGATAAACGCGGCCGAAAGCGCGTCGTGGATGCCCCCGGCAAAAAAGACGCTCAGGGCAGAGACATCCTCAAAGGCAAGCAGGTGGGCAAGTTGCTTCTCCCACAGAACCGTCGAATAGAGGGGTCCCACATGGCCGCCACTCTCGCGACCCTCAAAGATGAACGAGCGCGCGCCCTCCTTTAAGAACATATCAAGCAGCCCCGCGGCGGGCACATGCAAAAAGGTCTTGATGCCCTCCTGCTCAAAAGCCTTTGCCTGGGCGGGGCGCCCTCCGGCAATCAAAACAACAGGAGGCTTGGCAGCCAAAATAAGACGCGTCTGCTCCGTTAGCATCGTGGGATAGGCAAAGCCCAGGATACCCACACCCCACGCCTTGCCGTCCATGGCTTCGGCGGTCTTTGTCAGTGCCTGCTCAGCTGTCTCGCCGCGCATCATGCTCATGGCAAGGAACGGCAGAGCTCCGCCGTCGGCAACAGCGCGACTGAACTCCGGCACATCGCTGATGCGCGCCATGGGACCCTGTGCCAGAGGGTAGGTCGTACCCAGACAGGTTGCCATAGCACTGCCGGGAGCCAAGAGGTCGGTGGTCTGCGCAAGCATCAGCTGTGATTCTGCCCGCTGTTTGATTGCCTGGACGAGGTTTGCCACCTTGCGATACTGCGAGGCAAGCTCAACGGCTAAGATGACATCCTGCCCAAGAGGTAGCCACTCCGGCAACGCGCCGTCACGCGAGCGCGCGAACAGGTCTTCTTGTGTCGCATCCTCGCCAAGCTCGGGCATGCCAGAACGCAGATAGTAGCGATAGCCATCGATGCTTCTGATCTCGTTACCGCTCAGGCGAGCGAATGCCGCCTTGAGCTCGGCTGATGCCGAGCATTCCAGCATACCCGCCAACTGTGAATCGAGAAGGACACCCGTAGCGCCCAAGGCAAGATAGGCCGCCGCCGTGTGGATGCCCACACCGCCCTGGAGGTAGAGCTCGACCCCCGCTTTGCGGCAGGGCGCCAACAGCTGCTGAAAAAGCAGGAAGGTGGATTCATCTCCACACGCGCCCGCGCCCTCGCAGCCCTTGAGCACCACTGCCTTGGCCTTGTCAGCCAGAGCCTTCTGTGCCTCAGCCACCGAGTGGACCTGCCACAGTATCTCTAGCCCAGCCCTCTTAGGCGGTTTGACCCCCCAAGGGAGCAGAACCGCGGTAACCTGCTCGGGCAAGACGATATCAGCCAAAGAGGCATCCGCCAAGCAGACACCAAAGGTTGCCGACGACCGCTCGCAGAGCTCCTGCACTGCTGCCTCAGCCCGCTTTTTGTCCCTGCCAAGATGCAGAAATGTAGTGGCACACGCCGCCTGCGCAGCCAGAGCCAGTTTCACGTCGGGCACCTCAAAGGGTGTTACCAAACCGATTCTCTTATCCACGTCCTTATCCACTTCTTTCTCCAATTCTTTCTTACTATCCATTTGTATTCCTGTCATTAGATGTTTCAAAGCGTCCAGCCTGCTAAGTAGTCGTCATCTATTCTCCGCGTCTGTACGCGCACGTCGCCAACCACGAGTATGTCTCCGTCGATGGCGCTGACCTCGAACCGCCGGGGATCCGTGATAAGCCCCTCCCCGGTTCTTTTGGCGCAGGCCTCCTTGGCAACCCAGAAGCGAATGGCTGTCTCGGGCTGCGGCGCGCCTGCCAACAGCACGCGCTCGCCCTCTGTAAAGGCAGCCTTCCAAAAATTCTCGTCCTTCTCCTCAATCTTCTCGATGTCGATGCCCACTGGTACGTCTGAGACAATGGCTATCGCCTGAGTGTCCTTGTGAGAAAGCGAGACGCAGGTGTCCTCCACCGCACCGGCAAGATGTCCGCGCCCTATGATGTAGGGCTTGCCGTTCTCGTCGTGCAGGCAGGATATCTCTATGGGATAGGGCAGGGTTCCCTCGGCCGCTTTAAGGCGACTGCGCACCGCGTCTTTGAGGGCGATGCGGCTCACCATGTGCTCGCGCCAGCGATCCCGCGAGAGGTCACTTTGCAGCTCGGCTCTGTCCCAGTGGTTGAGATAGCGCTTTTCGAGCAGCATGAGGATGTTGTCGTGGTACACGTTCGAGCGATGGAATACGCCCGGAGCTATCTCTTTTGCGAGCAGGTAGAACTGAGGCTTCAAGCACACGGACCAAACGGAGAGATCGGTATGGAAGCGCTGGCACACAAAGTCGCGCGCTATGCACCAGACCTTGCCGTCGCGCTTGAGCACCATGTCACCCGCGATGACGCTATCTGTCATGCGCGTGATGATCAAGGTGTGCTCGAATAACCCCTCCTGATCGAAGACATCCCCGTAGAAGCTCAGTTCTTTAAGTCGCACGGGAAAGGAGATGGTGTTCTCCGTTTGCGTCAGATGGAGGAAGAGCCCCAGTTGCTGCCCCATGATGTCAAGCAACGAGCCCTTGCCCTCCTGTTGTGCCGTGCTGTTCACCAGGCCACGCGCGCCGACCTTGAACACCTCGATGTTGGAATGGTACTGCGGTCCATGGAAGGCATAGAGGTCGTAGTATTGTGCCGCCGTAAGGGGCTCCGCAATCGCCGCGCCAATGTCGATGGCGCCCGCGTAGTCAGCAGGTGGTTCGGGCCACGTCTCGCCAAAGACGAATTCTGCTTGCGCAAAGCCCTCAAGGCTCAACTCAAGCAGGTCGGGAGTCTTCCACGAGCCCTTAATGAGCCCGTCAAAGGGTTGGGCAACCTCTATCCACCTGTGGGCTGCCGTCTTGTTGACCGCAAGCAACTTGCGCCCAGGGGCGTGTTTCAGTGCTATCTCTGACAACAGCTCTATCGTCATCGTAAGGGGAACCACCGGGCTGAGATCCTCTTGGTACTCCCAGCCTTCCGGCTGCCTGATGATGGTGTGGTCTATAAGGTAGGGATAATCCTCAAAGGTCAGATGGAGAGTCTCCTCGAAATCCTCCTGCTGAGGTGCCGCGGATGCCTGCGGGGCAGCGGGCGCGGCTGCGGGTTTTGTTGCAGACACAGAGCCCGCAGGAGCAACTGCCGAGGCGGTTGTTGCGGGGTCTGCTGCTGTCTGAGCCGTGAGCCCACTCTTCTCAAACAGGTCGAGCAGTTCGTTCTGCGTTTTGAGAGCCTCGCGCATATTCTCGTTGGCAGCTTGCACAAGGGGATGAGCCGTCGTGTTGGATGCGGCTGCTGTGGCGCCAAGACCCAGATGCAGGCCGGACGAACCATAGCGCTCCTGCACGACCTCGCGCAACTCAGGCAGGTCGTTTAACAGGATTGGTGCGCCGCCTTGGATGATCATGAGGCTGTGCTCCGCCCGATATACCTGCTTTACTCCGAGAAAATCCCTGTCCACCTCCTGCCCTTCAACAAACAGGGCTGCCAAAACGCGGCGCATCTGGTCGGTGCCATCACGACCGAGAGCAGCACTGGTAACAACGCTGAATTCCTTGCCCTTCAGCGTGTCCTCAACAAAGTTGACCAAGGCACCAGGCCCTATTTGGACAAAGATACGCGCGCCCTGCTCGTCATAGAGCTTCTCTATAAGGCTGCGGAAGTAGACCGGACGCGTCAACTGGGATTCCACCAACTCGCGATATTTCTTTGGATCGGTGGGAACCTGCTCGAGCGTGGTTGCCGACCAGACAGGAGCAACCCCCTGCTTTATGACA
>JAITTM010000224.1 GCA_031286975.1 Coriobacteriales bacterium | reverse complement strand
GCCACAATCGTCCTGTGTTTCTCGGCTGGAGCTGATGTGAGCACTGAAGAACGTGAGCGCTTTGCTCGGCTACCCTATGAGAGAAAAATCCTCTATCTCTCTACTGCCACGGAGCTTGGCCCCTTTGAGTTCCTCATCGAAGACGAGAGCATCTGGAGCAAACCGAGTACCCTTCTTAACAGGGTGGATGGATCTTGTCTGCGTTATTTTCAGCAAATGGATGTTGTTGAGTGGCTCACACAGGGACAGATCATGCCCTTCAAGCCCCGCATCACCTCTGCGATGAAGCGACATGCTCTTTTCGCGACGGCTCAATCCATACCCCGCCTCATCCATTAGCGCACGCTGATCTTGCCCTTGAACACGGATACAAGTAGCCCGCGAGAAACACTCATCTATTAGCACGCGCGAATCTTGCCCTGCCAGTTTGGATCAAACAACATATTTACGATGAATATATCTCCACCCACCGCCGAAGTCGTGCCTTTTTTGATACACTGCGTACATCAAAGTATAGGGGCAGCAAAATCCAGAATGGGGGACAGAACAATGGTATCGACGGGTTATCAAAAAAGGCTTTTTGGGCAGATGACACGTGCTTTCGCGCTTATGCTGGTGTTCGTGTTGGTGGCTTCTATGGCGGTGCCTTCCGCCTACGCTGAGCCGCTGGCTGAACCATCCCCAACTCCCACCACGGAGCCAGCACCTGGTGACGCACCTGACCTTGACGGTGCCCTCCCCGCCTTGCCTGATGCTACGGGTGAGCCAGGCGCTGAGCCCGACACTGAACCTATCCCCGAGACGCCGCCCTCAACCAACGAATCGGGGTCTGATCCCACCGGGGACGAAGCACCCGCTTTGGCTCCTGATGCCACCCTCGACCCTGCTGCGACCCCACTCGCTCCTGATGCCGCTCTCGACCCTGCCGCGGCTCCTTCTGCATATAAGTTCATCACCCTCGCAGGCAACACCCGGTATGATACGGCATCCGCCATCGCGCGCGCAGCCTATCCCAGCGGCGCGGCCGGCGTCATCATCGTGTCGGGTGAGGGCTTTGCCGACGCGCTCAGCGCCACCGCCTTGGCGGGGCTTCTCGACTATCCCATCAGCATCGTCGCAAAAAACAGCATCCCCAAGACAACGCTCGATCTTCTCAGCTTCCTCAAGCCTTCGCAGGTCATAATCATCGGCGGAACGGGCGTGGTGTCTGCTGCTGTTGCAACCCAGCTTGCAAGCTTTGGTAGTGTGGAGCGCCTCGGCGGCGCCACGCGCTACGAGACCAATGCCGCTGTGTATGCCTACGGCGCACAACAGGGCAGCTGGGCTGATACCGCGCTTGTTGCCAGCGGCGCGAACTTTCCCGACGCGTTGGCGCTCGCACCTCTTGCTGCTTACAAGAAGATGCCGCTGCTATTGGTGGGCGGGCAAACCCTGGCTGCAGAAACCACGGCCTTGCTTTCAAGGCACGGCTTTGACAGCATCATCATCGCCGGGCTGGAGGGCACTGTTTCAAGTCAGTTCGCGCAGCAGATCAAGACAGCCAGCGGCATAACGCCCCTTCGTCTGGGAGGGCCTTCCCGTTTTGATACCGCCGCCAAGATCGCCCAGTACTGTGTGGATAAGGAGGGCATGAGCTACGACAATGTTGGCCTTGCCAGCGGCGCGAGTTTTCCCGATGGTCTGACAGGGGCACCATTTTTAAGCAAGAAGGGCTCCGTGCTGCTGCTTACGAGCGAAGGTAATAACGCAACGCTTGCCGCCCTTGCCGCCAACAAGAGCAGCATCTCAACGGTGTATGTCCTGGGTGGCTATGGATCCGTCGCACCTGATGTGCGTAACTCCGTGGTCAAGAACCTGGCCTGGCCGCTCAAGGCAGGCTGGGTCAACGAGGCTGGGTCAACGCGCTTCTACGTTGCTGGCACAGTCTATGTCGGCCTGCTCTGGACGGGCGGCAAACTCTACCTCCTCGACAGCACCGGAGCCAAGAGCTTTGGCTGGAAGAGGGTCAGCGGACAAGACTACTACTTCAATCCCAGCAGCGGGCAGGCGGCGATTGGCAGGCAGAGCATCAGCGGACGCGGCTATTATTTCAGGTCGAATGGCACCCGCATCAACAACGAATTCGTGACCATAGACGGACGCATGTACTACTATGGCGCAGACGGTGCGATGTATGTCGGGGAGAAAACCATCGGCGGTCAATCGTACTACTTCGACAGCAGTGGCGCTTTGGCGCGAGGCTGGGTCAACGCCGGAGGCTGGAAATTCTATGCCATGAACGGTAGCCAGGTGCCGGGGGTTCTGCCACAGGGCAGGGCGGAATCCTACGTGGAGGTCAACATATCCCAGCAGCGGCTCTGGTATGTGAAAAACGGGCAGGTCGTGCTTGAGAGCGATGTCGTGACCGGTCTTGCCGGCAGGATGGATACCCCCACTGGCTCAACCAGCATCGTCAGCAAGGAGAGAAACGTCTACTTTGCGCTGGGAGGCTTCTCATACTACTGGCTGGCATTCCGCGGTACGTCCTATGGCTTTCACGACGCCTTGTGGCAGCCTTGGTTTGGGGGTAACCGCTACACCTACGGCGGATCACACGGCTGCGTGAACATGCCGCTCGACAAGGCCGAGGCGCTTTTCTCACTCGCCAGTGTGGGAGACAGCGTCGTCGTGCATTACTGATGCGTTTGGGCAGAGGCCGGTTGCGGGCGGCTCTGCCTGCGGCTCTGCGGGCGGCTCTGCCTGCGGCTCTGCCTGCGGCTCTGCCTATTGCAGCAGGTTCCTGATTGCTGTCTCCGTGCTGGGTGTCACCGCCCCTGTGCCACCCAGTATCTCGACGGAATTTATCCGCTGCTTAAAGGTGGTAAGCGGCGTTTTTGCTGAGTTGCTCAAGGCGGTGGGGGCAGTGACAAGCAAGAGGCCTCCGCGGTTGCCGATGGAGGCTCCCCCCGAAAGGCTATCCGGAAAATCCGCCCCCGATGCGATGCCCACGAGGGTGGGGTTAAGCCCCCATTTGCTCACCGCCTTGGTGGTGAAATCGAGGGCGGTCGCATAGCGGTCTGCTCCGGATGCCCTGAGAACGGTTGTGGCACCAAGAGAGGGCAACCTGTTTTGGATGCCCGTGCTCACCATTCCGGTTCCTCCCACAATCGTGACATCACGTATCCCCCGTGAGACGATGAAGTTCTCAGCGGGAGCGCTCAGCGTATTGGTATCGGTCAGCAGAATGGGAATCTTCTTATAGGCGGCAACCGAGCTGACCGACAGGGCATCAGGGTAGTTGGAGCCCGCCACCATGAATACCTGAGAGCGTGAACCCCCGAGCGCTACGGTCTCATTGGCGATAAGAGCGGCGGTCTCATAGCGCGTTGTTCCGCCAAGACGCTTAATGGTGACACCGGGCAGGGCAGCCTGTATCTGGGCGTAGGTGTTAGGGCTGATGGTGCCGGCACCGCCAATAATATAGACCTTTGAGGGATGCAGGCGCACCAGCTCCGTGCGCGTTGCACCATAGAGTTGGGCGCTGGGGGTGAGTAGGATGGGAGCGTTGGCGGCGCCGGCAAGGCTGGATGCCGCCAGAGCATCGGGAAAGGCCTCGGATGAAGCGACAACAACGGCTTGGGCACCCGATGGATACGCCGCCCTTGAGGCCGCGGCGGCGGTCTCATGCCGCCCGGGACCGTCATGACGCGTAATCCTGCTGATGATGCGGAACGTCAGTTGCTTGGTGCCGTTATAGGTTCCCAGACCGGTGACCGTGAGGGTCGCCGTCCCTACATTGGTGTTGTTCGCATACGCCAGCTTATAATCCCTGTTCAGCACGAGCGTCTGGCTGCCATCCTTGATGGTGACACTCGGTGTCAAGGCCGAGCCGGTGAATGTCTGCGTTGTGGCAAGTATGCTAAACGAGAGCCCCGCAACGCTCGTGAGCTTGTAAATGCTGAAGTAACGCTTGATGCTCTGGCCGCCGTAAGCGCCTCTGCCAGTAATGGTCACCAGAGCCGTATGGTTTCCAACATTGGTATTGTTATAGTACGAGAGAAGGTAGTCGGTACCCAATACGAGGGTCGTGCCTCCCAGCTTTACCGTAGGTTGTGGCGTGATTGAACTGCCGGTATACAACTGGCTGGGAATGGCAGCGACTTCACATAACGCGAGCTTGGCTGCCGGGGTTGTGGTTGTTGCGCTGCTCACAGCGGCTCCAGCATTGACCAAACCCTTGCTGCCGCTTACGACAGGCTGGCTCGGTAGCGTAGTTGCCGTGCTCTCGAGAACCTGCACGACCTGATCGACATTCAGCGCGGGCTTCGCCGCCCAAACCAAGGCGGCAATGCCCGCAACCACCGGCGAGGCCATCGACGTGCCGCTATCTAGCCGATAAGATCCACCCGTCCATGTTGACCAGATCGCATCGCCGGGAGCGCTGATGTCCTTATACTGGTTGTAATCAGAATACGACGAGCGGTCATTGGAGCGTGTCACAGCAGTCACCGAGAAACTGACATCGTAATCTGAGGGGTAAGAGGCATCGGTTGTTCCTTTATTGCCCGCAGCGCATACCGTCAGCACCTGGTAGTTTATGCGCAAGTCTCTGATTGCCGCCTCAAGAAGGGTATCGGGTGCCTCCCCGGATCCTGGGTGATAACCCAGGCTCATATTGACGATGCGCAGATTGGAGACATAACCTCCCTCAATACAGTCCTTGAGATATTGACAGGCCTTGATGATGGTCGCCGTGTCGCCACTCGGATTGCTGGCCTTATCATCAAAGACCTTGATGGGGAGGATCTTCGCGTTATAAGAGGTACCCGCAATCCCGATGCCATTATCCGCAACCGCCCCAAGGATGCCTGCTACGTGGGTTCCATGACCAACGTTGTCTCCACCGGGAACCTGCGCGCTGATAAGACTGGGTGTACCCGGTGTAGGCCGAACGCCTGCATGGTACATATCAATCATGTTGCGGGTATCGATATTCGCCTTGAGATCCGGGTGGTTCACGAATGTTCCTGTATCAAGAACCGCGATAGTGATGGTGCCGTTTGCCCGAGCCGTATCCCAGGCAAGATTCGTGTTGGTGTTATAGAGATAGTACTGGTTATAGCCA
>JAITTM010000156.1 GCA_031286975.1 Coriobacteriales bacterium | reverse complement strand
CAGCCGGGGGGAGACGCCAATGATAAAGGGTAACTCTTCATCATCGCGTGCCTTCTTCTTGGAGCTCGTACTTAACCTGGTGATATTCGCCTTCTGTGCGGCTGTCTGCCTGCAGGTCTTTGCCCAGGCAAAACTCGCCAGCGATCGCAGCGCGGCACTCTCGCACCTGAGCATCGAGGCGCAGACGGTTGCCGAGAACTTCAAGGCCGCCAATGGTGATCTGGCAAAACTGGCAGACGCGCTCGGCGCCACCGAGGTGGATGGCCAGGCTCTGTGGCTCTATTACGACGCGGATTTTGAGCGTGTCACCAACCCAGACGATGCCGCACATACCCTACTGTGCAGCATCGAGGGCTCAACGAGGGTCAAGGTCGCCCATATCGAGATATACAGCAGCATCGACACAGACCCTGATACCCACGACCAAGGGGCGCTTTTCTCCCTTGAGGTCAAAAAGTACGTGCCACAGGGAGGTGGAGCATGAGCGAGAAGAAGAAGAAGAAGGCACGCTCCGCTTTAGGCGTCGGCGTCACTACGCTCGTCACCATCATGGTGGTGATACTGCTCACCACCTTCTCGGTACTCTCTTTGGTAACCGCCCAATCGGATTTGCGGCTCACCAAGATGGCGACGGACTCCACGACGACCTACTATGCGGCTGATGCCGCGGCCGAGCAGTGGTACAGCGAGCTGGACGCGGCGCTTGCGGCAGTGCAGGGCGACGATTATCAGGCGGCGCTCACGCAGGCAGGTTATACGGTCACCCGTACCGATGAAGGAGTGCTGATGGTACAGCAGCAGTTCGCCATGGGTACTAACAGGCAGCTGGAGGTAACGGTTGCCATCGACGATGCAGGTACGTCAACCATACGGCAATGGCAGTCAAGATCGGCAGCCCAATAACGGCTCGGACACGAAAACGAGGTCAGTATGAACGCACAGGTGCTTTTACAGGATTTGGTTGAGAAGGGCGTTGCGGATGTTTTTGTCATCACCGGCAAACCGCTGTGCTACAAGCTCGGCAAGACCATCGAGGCGATGAACGACAGGATACTCCTGCCCCCCGATACCCTGGATTTCATTAAACAGATATACGCAATGGCCGATAACCGCTCCATCGATTATCTTTTGGAGAAGGGCGACGACGACTTCTCGTTTGCCATCAAAGGCGTGTCGCGTTTCAGGGTCAACACCTACAAGCAGCGCGGTTCGCTCGCCGCGGTTATCCGCGTGGTCTCCTTTGAGATGCCCGACCCCGACGCGCTGTCGATTCCGCCAACCGTGCTCGAGCTGTCCAAGCTGCGCCGTGGCCTGGTGCTCATCACCGGGCCGGCTGGCAGCGGCAAGACCACCACGCTCGCCTGTCTTATCAACCGCATCAACCTCACGCGCAACGCACATATCATCACCTTGGAGAACCCCATCGAGTTTCTCCACCGCCACAACAAGAGCCTCATCAGCCAGAGCGAGGTCAGCATCGACACCAGCAACTACACCACAGCGCTGCGTGCCGCCCTGCGCCAGAGCCCCGATGTCATCCTCATCGGCGAGTTGCGTGATGCCGAGACCATCTCGATAGCGCTCACCGCCGCGGAGACCGGGCACCTGGTGCTCTCGACGCTGCACACCGTGGGAGCCACCAACACGGTCGACCGCCTGGTTGACTCCTTCAGGGCAGAGCAGCAAAACCAGGTGCGCATGCAGCTCTCGATGGTGCTGCAAAGCGTTGTCTCGCAGCAGCTTGTTCCCACACTCGACGGGCACATGACGCCTGCCTTTGAGATCATGCAGTGCAACAGCGCCATCCGCAACCTTATCCGTGAGGGGCGCACCCACCAGATTCCTGCTGTTATCAACACCAGCAGCTCGGACGGCATGGTGGGCATGGACACCAGCCTGCTCAAGCTGTACCAGGCGGGCAAGATAAACACGACCAACCTGCTGATGTACGCGCTTTCGCCGGAGGCTCTGGCAAAACAGGCTGGCGTTGAATCACCAAGGTAGCGAGAGGCTGTTACGACTACCAGCCAACTAGGATAAAGGAGAACACCGTGGAGAACGTCTTTAAAAAGAACGAGACACACAACAAGTTCGCGTGGGAGAATCTGGGCAACATCGAAGAAGGTCGGGGCGACTTGGGCACCGAGATGCCGGTGTTGGTCTATCGCCTCATGCAGTTCACCATGCTTGACATCCTCACCCGAACCTATGGGCCCGACAAGGCAAACGACCTCTTTAGGGATGCTGGCTTTTTGGCGGGCACTGAGTTTGCCAAAAACGCGCTTGACCTCACCTGTGACCTCGACACCTTTGTTGCCAACCTGCAAAAGGCCTTAGCGGAGCTCAAGATTGGCATCCTGCGCATGGAGGCCTTTGACCCCGAGACTGGCAATCTTATCCTCACCGTTGGTGAGGATCTCGACTGCAGCGGCCTGCCCATCACCAACGAGACGGTTTGCAGCTACGACGAGGGCTTTATCGCGGGTATCCTTGAAGCATTTACAGGAACCAAGTATGATGTCCGAGAGATAGATTGCTGGGCCAACGGTGACAGGACTTGTCGCTTTGAGGGTCTTGCTATGAACTGAGCAGACACATATTGGGGATTAAAAAGGTGGACACAAGCAAAGAAGCAGCAGATGCACTCTTTGAGTATCTAAGATATCTTATCTATGAGCCCTCCAAGGCATCTCTTGATGCAGAGCGTTTACCGGGCGAGTTCCAAGACCTTGGCAGGGGTTTGCAGTATTACGCGCAATGCACGACCGAGGCGTTTGCTTTGGCGCGCGACCTTGCAAAGGGCGACCTGCACACCAAGCCCATCTCATCGGGCAACGACCTCGCCCATGACCTCAAGGCATTGCAATCCTCCCTGACGCACCTGACCTGGCAGGTGGGTCAGGTCGCAAAGGGTGACTACAAGCAGCGGGTGAGCTTCATGGGGGAGTTCTCCGATGTTCTCAACAATATGATCGAGCAGCTCGATGAACAGCGCAGCGCTATTTCGGCCGAGATGGAAGTGAGCCGCCAAAGAACCCAGGCTTTGCTGCAGAGCAACAGCCTGTTTGAGATCATCACCGAGAATATCTCGCAGTGGATCATCATGATCGACCTAGTGAGCAGCGAATGGCTTTTTTCCAACCATCAGGTCAAGAATATGCTTGCCAACCTTGAGACCGAGCCACAACTCCATAAATGGCTCAACCGCCAGCTCATCCGGCACCAGAGGAGCGGGGATGTGCCCGAGGGACAGCTGGCCGTGCCGCAGCCGACGAGCACGACGGGGGGTGACCCCTTGGAGCAGTCGTCCGAGATCGCGCTTGATCATCCCAATGGGTCGCAGTATTACGGGGTGCTGCTGTATCCCATCTCTTGGCACGAGCATGACGCGATGGCGTTTGTGCTCACCGATATCACGGCGGAGAAGAAGAAACTCGACAAACTGGCGACCCTTGCCTACCACGATACCCTCACGGGCACCTTTAACCGTCATTACGGCATGAACGTGCTAAATGACTGGCTGGCGCAATGTGCAGACTTCATGATCTGCTTCATCGACATGGACAATCTCAAGTATGTCAATGACACCTTTGGCCACAGCGAGGGCGACCTCTACATCTTGGCTGTCTGCGGAATCCTCAAGCAGTTCGCCGACGATTCGATCGTCTGCCGTTTGGGCGGCGACGAGTTCATGCTCCTTGCCAAGAACTGGGAGGCTGCTGCCGCAGAACAGCGCCTTGAAGAACTCCGTAGCGAGTTGATCAAGATGAGCAACAATCCTGACGCGTTTTATAATCGCAGTATGAGCTACGGTATCATCGCGGTGGACGATACCAACACCTTACCTGCCGGCGAGCTTTTGAGCGCTGCCGACGAGAAGATGTATGAGTACAAAAAAGCGCGCAAGATGGAGCGCAAAGCGGCCGCCGACGCTGGCATCTGATAGATGGGCTCGTTATCCTTTTTGCTGCGGAGCTCCACGACCAGGCAAAGACGCACGGAGCAACACCGATAAACCACAGAGACTACTGGCCCTTTAGAGAAGCACAAGCCCTGTGCCCTCCAGCTTCTGGAACGGGGGGGGTGCAGGGGGGGGCAGTTATCCGA
>JAITTM010000136.1 GCA_031286975.1 Coriobacteriales bacterium | reverse complement strand
GATTGCGGCAAAAACACATATGCAAGCCTCGGACTGTAAAGGAGATTGAAATGGCAAGAAGAAGGACAACCCCGAAAGCTACTCCACCAGTGATCATCGACGAGACGGCTCATGAGACCGTGGAGCCCCCTGCGGACATTGACGCCGTAGAGCCCCCGGTGAGCCCCGAGACCGTGGAGCCCCCTGCGGGCACTGAGGTCGCAGAGGCGCCGAAAGAGCCTGAGATCATAGAGGTCATTGCCGCCACGGTGAATCTACGCTCTGCGCCCAGGATGGAGGCGGGGAACATTGTGGGAGTGGTCCATGCAGGAGACCAGCTTGGCGTCGTCAAGCACTTGGAAGATTGGGTGCAAGCCGAATGTGGCTTTATCAAGCGCACCTCAGCAACGAGCGGGCTGCCGCTCATCAAGTAGACCTAACGGGTTTCCCCTCCCCGTAGGTAGCCCCCACCCGTGATTCGCTCCGGGTGGGGGCTTTTTTGCGTTGTATAGGGGCGTGTCGCTAAGTGCTAAGATGCTTTACCGCCTTTCCGATGAGCGCCCCATAGGCTTCCCCAGTCTCAGCCCGCAAGCGGTCGAGGGTTGCCACCGTCTGGCTCCTTTCGCGTCTATACCAAAACTGGCTTTTATGTATCTAACAGATCAGCAAGCACGATCTATTTTGATGGCAATTGTTTGGCGAGTAAGATATATAATGGCCCCGCGTGGTTCACAGAGCTGTGCTATTGGCCCACCAAACACAAATTGTGCGAACCACCGACAAACGATTGTCAACGTGGTTTGCAGTATCAGATAAAAAGTTATGAAGTCCGTTGCCCCCGTTGGTGGCGGGCTTCTTGCATTTCTGGCATGTGCTGGGCGATGTGAGAGTGGTCTCTATCAGAGATGGTACTGGGCGCATCTTGGCATTCTCGCCAAGTCTTAAGAGGCGGGTCGAACAAACTAACGCAGCTTCCTTGCCACGGCCGCCCCCGATTCTCCTTGGCTACCCGTTTTACTGTCACCCCTGCACAGTGGGAAACCTCAGCACCGCCGTAAAACCCTCACCTTGCTCGGACTGCGCCTCCAGCCCGATTGCCAGGTCGTCCGCCATCCTGCGTGCCAAAAAGAGCCCCATTCCGGTGGCACGCCCGCCTCTGCCCGTCTCGCCGGTAAAGCCCTTGTCAAACAAAAAGGGCAGGTCAGCGGCACTCACTCCCACGCCGTTATCCCTTATCGCCAACACAATCATATCTCGTGCCAGGTCGCGTTGCACCGCAAAGTGCAGCAGGGGTTGCCTGCCGCCTCCACCCGCATACTTAACACTGTTGCCGATTATCTGACTGAGGATAAAACCGAGCCCCCTCCGGTCGCACATCACCCGTAGCTCCTGCCCCTCCAGTTTTACGGTGAGCTGGGCCTCGTCCAGCAGTGCCTGATGTTCCTCGACTGCCCTGCGACAGGCGGCTAGCAGGTCAAGCGGCTCCAGGATGTAGTCTTTGTGCGCGGCTCCTAGGCGCGCGAAGTACAGGATATTCTCCACATCCTCTCGCATGTGGTCGTGGACGTGTTGCAGGCGCTGTTTGACGAGAGGTGAGACCTCGTCACTGCGGTTGTCGAGCAGCAGGGTCATGAGTGCCAGCGGCGTCTTGATCTCGTGCACCCAACTCTCGATATAGGTCTCGTAATCGGAGAGCTGGAGCTTGGCCTGGTTGAGCGTGGCCTGCTGCGCACGGAGCGCCTGGCCCAACCGGCGGATGAGGGGGCGGCTGGTTGCGGGCAGGGTGCGGCAGAGGATATCCTCGTGTGCCTGCTCGGGCTCAAGCAGAAAAGTGTCGAAGGCAGCACTGGCGCGACCCTGCCTGTAGTAGGAGACTGCCACAGGGATGGCCGCCAGCAGCAGAGAAAGCACGAGCATCAAAGAGACGAGTACAACAAAGACAGCGGGATAAGCCAGCCAGGCAAAGAGGATGAAGAGTGCATCTGCAAGCAGAAACACCCCCAGCCAGACCTTTGCTGCACGCAGGCAGGCGAGCAAACGTGGGAATGCGTCACCCATGTGCCAACTGCTTCTTGGGCGCATGTCGCGGCGCACTCATATGCTCTGCTGCTCCCTGAGGCGGTAGCCCTCGCCGCGCACCGTCTCGATGCGGGCGTCAAGGCCAACGCGCTGCAGTGTCTTGCGCAGGCGCGTGAGGTTGACCTGCAGGGCGTTCTCGTCTATAAACTCGTCGGTGCCCCACAGGGCATCACAGAGCTGGGATTTGCTGACCAGCTGAGGGCTCTGATGCACGAGTGCTAGCAGCAGCCGCCCCTCGTTGGTCGATAGCGCCAACGAGTTGCTCCCCACATAGAGTGTGAAGGTCTGGGAGTCAAGCAAGAAGCCGCCGCCGTTTAACAGATTGGCCTGCCCCTCAAAGCGTTTGAGCAGGTTCTGGAGCCGGGCAATCAGCCGGTCGGCATGGCAGGGCTTGCAGAGATAATCATCCGCGCCCAGGTCAAGCGCGTGTAGCTCGTCTTGCAGGCAGTCGCGCGAGGTGAGCACCAGAACGGGGCCAACGCCTTTGCCCTTGAGCTGCTTGCAGAGCTCGAAACCCGATTCTTCTGGGAGGTTGATGTCGAGCACAACCGCCTGGGGCCTGAGGGTGACCAATTGGGCGGCCACATCGTGAAAGTCCGCCAGCGCAACGGCCTCATAGCCCGTCTTGCCGAGGATATCCGCAAGCTCCTCACGCATGTAGGCATCATCTTCGACTATCGCGATTCGCGCCAACAAGTCTCCTTTCGGACGTGCTCTTGAGACAGCGGGGACGGGGCAACTGAGTCAGGGGCGGAGTCAGGGGCGGAGTCAAGTTATGCGTCCCCCTGACTCTCCTGACTCACTTCGTTGCATTGCTCCTGGTCGCGCATCAAGCTTCGACTCATTCTGTCCGCGTCTTTTGCAGATACCGCTCCAGGGCGTGGGTTGCAGTTTTGGCGACGGCAACGGCGTAGAGCAGTTCAATCAGTATAACAACTCCCGCGACAGCGGCGGCGGAAGCATAGAGCTGTGAGCCGTAATCGGCAAGCGAAAGCATGAATCCCAACAGCACCCATACGCCCACCGTCCCGCTTGCGATGGCGAGCGCCAGGGGCAACAGAAAGTAGGCCGCAACCTGCGAATGGAGACAGCGACGCAGTTGTGCCCGCTTCGCTCCCAGCATCGAGAGCGTGAGATAGCGCGCCCGAGCCTGTCGCATCTGCGTGAGAAACTGCAACGCCAGCACGGTGCTGCCGATGATGAGGAAGAGAAAGCCCAGATACAGAAGGGTGTAACTGCCGGCGATAACGTAGAAGAGCTGTCGCCCAAAGTTCTGCAGATAGCTCTCAAAGGCCAGACCGGAGCTCTTAAGCAGCGCGCTGGCGGCCTTGATCGGCACCAGAAGCCCCTGTTCATCCTCAAGTGCCTGGGGGATACAGAAGTTCCAGTATACCGAGATATTTGCGGGGTCAACCTGCTCATCAAAAAGCGCGTCCGGCACGATTATCGCAAAGGCAAGGCCAAACAGGCTGTCAGCGACCAGAGCCTTCATCGCGGGGAGGGGAGCGAGGCGCAGCGGATGCGTGCCTATACGCAGAGGAGCTTGCGCGTCGCCTTGCGTCTCGCGCAAAAGACTGTCAAGGCCCGTGCCGCCCAAAGCCTGCCCTGCTGGATAGAACTGTGGGTTGAAATAGAAGGTGGCCTCGTCGCTGGCAAGGTTCAAGGGCTCAAGTCCTGCTGCCTCAAGCAGGCGGTTATAGGACGACTGGGGGATAAGGTCGGGTATCATCATCCGCGAATCCAGATTCTTGAGGAGGTTGAGCTCCCAGGGATCCTCCGAGAGCATCGAATAGCCGTTTTGCTGAGGCCCTGGATCGGGGATACCTGCGGGCAGGGCGGCAACGAGTTTCTCCCGCAACCCCGACCAATCCAGATCAACGACGGGTCTGTCGTCCTTGACCGTGTGCACCAGATACCCCAGCTCCATACGGTTCAGCTCGGCCACATACGGGCTCAGTTCCGCGGAGGCAAGCGCGGCTTGAACCTTTTGGTCTTCTCCCATAACCGTTAAATCGTAGACTGAGAATGCTTCCGTTCTGCCGGAGCTCAGTATCAGGGAGGCGCCAGCGGCAAGAAAGACGATGGCGAAGAACACCAACAGCGCAGACGCCGTGATGGAAAGCGGTTTATTGGCGATGAACTCCTGGAACTGCCGCAGCGTGAAGCTGCGCAGTCCGCGCGTCTGACTGCTGCGTTTCGAGCCCGCTACCAGGCCAATCAAACGTGCTGAGCCACGTATGACCAGTAGGGTGCCAATGCAGCACAGGAGAACAGCCACCAACATCGTCGCCATGAACATCAGCTGTTCCTGCGCAAGCGTAAAATGATTCAGCACGATGGTATAAGAGGCTCCCAGCAGTACAAGGCCAACAAGCAGCGTCGTGATGTTGCCCCGGGTGGTTCCCCGGGCCTGCTTCTTGCTCATTCGGCCATACAAAAGCTCGTGCAATTCGCGGCTGAACATCCGCAGACCCAGTGCGAGTGACACAAAGCATTGGATAACCAGAAAGGCGAGCGCCGTGCAGCCTGCGGCAGACAGGGAGAAGCTCAGCTGATGCCCGATGATACCCTGCCCAACCAGGCGCGCAGTAACGAGGCTGACAAGCTCCGACAGGATACCGCCAACGACGATGCCGCCAACGAGCGCAAAGCAGGAGCTGATCGCACCCTCGGTCACAAGCTGCAAGAACAGCTTCCGTCTCCGCATCCCCAATACCATGTAGAGCCCGAACTCGCGGCTCCGCCTGTCGAGTTGATAACGATTGGCAAACAGCACCAGAAAGGCGATGAGCAGCAGGGCGATGACATACAGCACGGGCATGAGAGCAAAGAGTTTCTCAACCGCTTCGCTTTCAAAGGTGCGCAGGTAGATGATGACATCCTGATTCTCGAGCGCAAGGATGATATAGAAAGAGGCAACTGCGATGACCAGCGTGAAGAAGTAGATGAGGTTCTCCTGCCGGCTCCGCTTTGCGTTTTGGTAGGCCAGCTTAAAGAACATTGGCGCTCCCCCCTCCCAACTGCGCCATCACGGCCAAGATGCGCGCATAATACGCATCGCGCGTCTCTGTGGGGAGCTGTCGGCGCAACTCGTGGAAGATCACACCGTCTTGGATAAAGAGGATGCGGGAGCAGAAACTGGCGGCATTGGCATCGTGGGTCACCATGAGTATGGTGGTGCCGTGCTGCCTGTTGCTGCCGTCGAGCTTGTCCATCAGTAGACGGGCGGAGCGTGTGTCGAGGGCGCCTGTCGGCTCGTCGGCCAGCACGATGTCGGGGTTCGAGATGAGGCAACGTGCTGCGGCAACCCGCTGCTTCTGCCCGCCTGACATCTGCGTGGGAAACCTCTGCAGCACATCGTCGATCTCGAAGAAGGCCGCGAGCTCCGCCAGTTTCGCCTCAGCCAGAGCCACCTTCTCGCCGTGGATGGAGAGCGGCAGCAGGATGTTCTCGCGCCCCGTGAGGTTATCGAGCAGTTCGAAATCCTGAAACAGGTAGCCGATGCGGCTGCCGCGGTAACGGGCGAGATCCCTGCCGCCAAAGTGAGCGATATTCTCCCCGGAAAGCAGGATCTCGCCTTCAGAGGGCTTTATGATGGTGGCGATGCAATTGAGCAAGGTGGTCTTGCCCGAGCCACTGGCGCCCATTATCCCCAAGAACTCACCTTGTAGCACATCAAAGCTCACGCCACGCAAGGCCCGCGTGGGACTGTCGGGCTTGCCGTAATCCTTGCGGATGTCGTGCACTTCCAGAAGCTTTGTCAGATTGCCCATAATGAACCTCCGTTTCGTCCTTTTCAACATAGCGCGCCAGGGGCTGGATTACCACTTACAGCTCATGTAAGAAACCGGTCTTTGGCCATACAGGGGGCTACCTGCGTGCAGCGCGTATAGCAGCGCCTGGCCTCGGGGGTGAGCGCCACCAGGTTGCTGCGGGTTGCCTGCGCGCAGCACGTATAGCTGCCACGGATACTTTATACTGTAGCCTGACCCCAATCATCCCTTGTAGGAGCAAGCATGGAACTGACCGATACACACACGCACACCTACCTCTCCAATCATGGCACGGGCACCGTTGAACAGGTGGTCGCCGCCGCCGTTGCCCGGGGACTCAGCACCGTTGCGCTCACCGAGCATCTGCCTCTGCCCCGCGAGGTCGATCCCGCCGGCATCTTTGCTATGGATGCGGAGAAGGTCGGGTACTACATCGATTGCATACAGGCCGCACGTGAGGCCTACCCGCAGATCGAGGTCATCTGCGGCATCGAAGTCGACTGGCGCGAGGGTGCCGAGCAGTATATCCTCGACCGCTTGGGCCCCTGGGAGATAGTCCTCGGCTCGGTGCACATGCTTGCGGACTGCTGGGAGTTCGACCATCCTGACCTGATCGATGGCTGGTATGAGCGCGGGGCGCAAAATGTGTGGCAGGAGTATCTGCGTCTGTGGTGTGATGCCGTTAACAGCGCCGTGCCCTTCACCATCATGTCGCATCCCGATCTGCCCAAGAAACTCGGTTTCAAGCCGGAGTTCGACACACGCGACTTCTATGCGGAGTTCGCGGCAGTGGCGAGCGCCCGTGATGTCATGATAGAGGTCAACACCTCGGGGCTCTATAAGCCGGTGGGGGAGCTGTATCCCGGCCCCGAGCTGCTTCGGGCCTTTGCTCAGGCAGGGGTTGCCTGCACGGTTGCCTCGGATGCCCATGACCCTGCCCACGTTGGCCGCGACCTCGACAAAGCCCACGCTGCCCTGCGAGCCGCTGGCTACACCCACGTCACCGTCCCCACCCGCAGCGGCGACCGCCGCAGCATACCGTTGAGCTGATCTGTCCGGTGAACGCCGCAGCATACCGCTGAGCTGATCCACGGCGGCGCAGGCGGTGGATCCTCTCCCGCTCTCACCCCGGGGTCAATTGAAATCTCCAGCGCAAATCTTTGATTCAGGAACCTGTCAAGGGTATTCCTGCAGGACTCAGCGCTACACCGAGGCAGCAAAAGCTGTGTTTTCCGGTTCACGGATTAGGCTATAACGTGGATATATACTCGTTTTT
>JAITTM010000106.1 GCA_031286975.1 Coriobacteriales bacterium | reverse complement strand
GGGAGTGGTTTGAGGTAGTGGAGCAGCGATTCCGTCTCCTCCTCGTTAAGCCCGGCCGCCGGCTCATCAAGCAGCAGAAACGTGGGGCGAGCCGCCAGTGCCCGCGCGATTTCAAGGCGCCGCTGGTCGCGAAAGGTGAGGCCGCTGGCAAGCAGGTTCTCGCTGCCTGCCAGGCCAATCTCGGCAAGCAGCTCGGGTGCCAGTTTGGCAGCTTTGCGGCGCGAGATACCAACGCCCACGGCGCCGACCTCGACGTTTTCGGCGCAGGTAAGGTTCTTGAAGAGGCGGATGGTCTGGTAGGTGCGTGCCAGGCCCGCCCGCGAGACGTTATAGGCGGTTGACCTGCTCACATCACGGTCGCCGATATGCACCGTACCGGCTGTCTTGGGCAGCAGCCCCGTCATGATGTTGATGAGGGTCGTCTTGCCGCTGCCGTTAGGACCGATGAGCCCCACTATCTCGCCCACGTTCAGCTCAAGACTCACATCGTCAACGGCGGCAAGACCGGCAAAGGTTTTCTTCAGATTGACCAGGCGTAACGTTACGGGTTTATCCATAGGGCAAATCCCTCTTGAGTGGTTAAACAGGGCAGTGAGTGCGCCATAGGCTATGGCGCACTCATCTGGAACCCCTCCGCCTGCATCGCCGCGACCAACGTGAGGTGCCAGACCTCAGTCCATCGCAGAGCGGTGCCTACGGCCGGGGCAAAACGTCGGGCTTCTTCCAACCGAGGAAGTTTGTCTCGCCACCCTGTAGCTCGACAACCGCGGCTGCCTTGTCGGGCTCGTGGCCCGATGCGGCATCTGACCAGTCGAGTGCGCCGGTGAGCAGGTTGAACTCGTGCTCCTCCATATATTTCGCCATTGTCGCACCATCGGTTTCGCCTGTCTCACGAATGGCCTCGGCGAGGACCATCACGACGTCATAGCCTGCCATCGACCAAGGTGCCTCGACATCGGAGCCAAACTTTGCCTTATAGAGCGCGTTGTAGGCGTCAAAGCCGGGAACAGCCGCCTCGCTCAGGTAGCTGTGGGTGTCATAGAGCACGTCGTTGCCCATGCTGGAACCGAGCAGCTCAAACAGTGCCGGGTCGTCATAGGCATCGCCACCATAGACCGGCTTATTGATGCCGGCCGCACGGAACTCCTTGATCATGGTGCCGAGGTCGGGCATGTAGGAGCTGATGTAGATGAAGTCCGGCTCGGGGCTCAGCGAGCGGTAGTGCGCGAGCAGCGCGGCGGTGTCGATCTTGCCCTGGCTCACAACATCCTCAAGCATGACCGTGCCACCCTGCTGCTCAAAGCTCTCGACAAAATAGCGCGAGAGGCTCTTTGTGTAGTCGATAAAGTCATCGGTCACCACGTACACGGAGCGATAGCCCTGATCCTTATAGGCGAGCTCTGCCATGACGGCACCCATCGTGGTGTTCCACATCGAGAGCGTGAACTGCTTGTCACCCAGCATGGCGGAGCCAAACAGTGGCGATGACGCGCTGGGAGAGATGCCCACGATGCCAGCCTCCTGGGCGGCGCGAGCAGCAGGACCACCAAAGTCGTAGTCAGATGCCGTGATGATGGCCACCGCGCCCTGATCGATCAGTTGTTTGGCGACCTCTGATGCGGTTGCCGGATCGCTTTTTGAGTCGATATTGAGAAACTCGAGCTGCTTGCCGTTGATGCCACCGTTTGCGTTGATCTCATCGACGGCAACCTGGATACCCTCGACAGCCGGTGCATCGAGTGGTGCCTGGATCCCCGTGATCGACATCGCGCCACCAATCAGGATCGTATCGCTTGTTGCGGTCTGGCCGCCTGTGTCGGTGCTTCCCTCGTCACGACGGCAGCCTGCCGCAGTGAGCATCCCCATGGCGAGCACAAGTGCCAAAAGGCATACCAGTAGTCTTTTTTTCATCCGTATTCCTCCTCGTTTAGTTGCCTTCGGAAACGAACCCGATTGCCAGTCTCTGGAAACCCATCCCCAACGCAATCGAACAATTAGCAGTATACGGTTCACCGCAAACACTGGCAACAAAAAAGTGCGCGGAGAAACCTACATTTAACCAAGGGGACGCTGCTAACCGAGAGCGCCGCTAACCAAGGTGACGCCGCTAACCGGGAGGCACCGCTAACCGGGTGACGCTGCGCTTGCTCTGTGTTCGCGCAGCCCTTAGTAACATCTTAACATTTGCCGGTGTCCCAGGTTTGATTTTAGGGCGTAGTGTGAAGAGGTATCCAACAGAGAGGTTCACCATGGCGACACGAGCGGAGATACGACAGATAAGCAGAGCCAAACGGCAACGTAAGAGGTTGCTGCGCAGCAGCTGCCTGCTGGCGTTTGTTGCCCTGGCGCTTATCATTGCCGGGTTTTTGGTGGCAGTGCAGCTCAATTCCGCCACCGCGCTTCTCGCGCGACTGGACACGACGACAGGGGAGGTACGGCAATCAGCCGCAGGGGATCCAACAGCTCAGACAACCCAGGCACCCAAGGGCGCGAATGTGCTCCATCCCAACGAGCCGATCCCCTTGCTCGTGAACGAGTCCCATCCGCTTGCTGGCGACAGTGACACGAGCACAACTGTGGGTCTGCTCGGCATCGTTCCGGTCGCAGATGACAGCATACGGGTCAACCAGAGCCTCGTGGCTCCACTGAGTGAGCTCTTTGCCGCCGCGCAGCAAGCGGGCATCTCCAGTTTCTATGTCAGCAGCGCATATCGCAGCCAGCAGCGCCAGGAGGAGCTGTACCGGGAAGCCGAGGACAAATCGTACGTCCAGAAACCGGGCAACAGCGAGCACCAGACCGGTCTTGCCGTTGATCTTGCGGTCATGGAGCTCAGCGAGGGCGACCTGGGTCAAAACGCCACGTGGCAGTGGCTCGCGCAGCACGCGTGGGAATACGGGTTCATCCTGCGCTATCCCGCGGGCAAGGAGGCGATCACCGGCATCGCGTACGAGCCCTGGCACTTCAGATATGTGGGCGAGCAGATTGCGCAGTATTGCTTTGAACAGGGGTTTTGCCTTGAAGAATACGTGGCAGCGGCGCAGGGTAACTGAGCGGCTGACCGAGCAATCGCCGCAGATTCGTGCTATTCTGACCGCATGAAGGAGGCACGATGAACATGCCCAAGAACAACTACACCGTCCTGGTCTGCGACGACGACGCGGATATCACCGCGGCACTCGACATCTACCTGTCCGGTGAGGGCTACACGGTCATCCGCAGCGCTAACGGCGCCGAGGCGCTTGAGGTTATCGCAAAACAAACCGTGCACCTGGTGTTGCTCGACGTCATGATGCCGGTGATGGACGGCATCCAGACGGCCATCAAGATCAGGGAGTCCTCCAACGTCCCCATCATATTCCTCAGCGCAAAAGGCGAGGAGGCGGATAAGGTCCTGGGCCTGCACGTGGGTGGCGACGACTACATCATCAAGCCCTTCACGCCCATGGAGCTCTTTGCGCGCACACGCTCCGCGATCCGCCGCTACTCCCAGCTAGGTGGCATGCCTGCACACGAGACGGAGGGCGTCTATATAACAGGCGACCTGCTGCTTGACAGCAAGAAGAAGATCGTCTCGGTCGATGGCGCGCCGGTGACCCTGACCGCGTTGGAGTTCAACATCCTTGAGCTGCTCATCTCGCATCCCGACCAAGTGTTCAGTTCAGAGCAGATCTACGAGGCGGTTCGCCAGGAGCCGGCCTATGACGTGCGCAGGATCATCTCGGTGCATATCAGCCATATCAGGGAGAAGATCGAGGTCAATCCCAAGGAGCCACGCTACCTCAAACTCGCGTATGGCCTGGGTTACAAGGTGGTGAGCTTGCCATGAAGCGTCTGCCGCGCCTGCTTGCCGCGCCGTGGTTTGTGCGGGTGACAGGTGTCTTGCTCGTCCCCTTCTGCCTTTTCTCGCTGTATACGAGCGTGCCGGGGTTTTCCGATTACCGCTGGGTGTTCAGAGACCTTATCCCCGCGGGCCTTACCTTTGGTTGGAGGGCATGGCTGCCGGGCATCCTTTTTGTTGACGTGTTGACCCTCGCGCTGATCGCGCTGTACGCCGTTTCGGTCTGCTGTGCCAGCCATCGCCTCAAGTCGCTGCCTTTGCACAAGGCGGATTATTTCTACACAGCGCTGGCAACCATTGCTTTTCTCGTGTTTGTGGCCGAGCAATGGGCGCTGTATCGTAACTCCGTGCTTGCTCACAGCCTGTTGTTCGCCTGTGCTTTTGTCTTGATAGGGCACCTTCTGACCACCACACTCGTCAGGCTGCGCGCGCGTCGTATGGCAGCCACCGTCTACTGGGTCGCTGTTTTGCGCGTCATCCCGCTCCGCACGTTTACTGGGGCATTCGTCCTGGTTGCGGTTTGCGTGACAACTTTGGTGTTCCTGGCAAACTGCCTCGGCTTCCTCGGTGAGTTTGTGACCGAGGTCTACTGGCTCGACGTCAACCCCTGGGGTTTTGCGGAGCGGTACCTTCTCACCATAGGCGCACCGGCGCTGGTGTTGGTGATGATCAGCGTCCTGTGCTCCAGCATCATTCGCCTTACGGCAGAGCGCGAGCGGATAGCGGAGGAGAAGCTCGCCGCCGAGCGTTTCAGGACAGAGCTCATCACCAATGTGACCCACGATATCCGCACGCCGCTGACATCCATCATCAACTACATCGACCTCATTGACAAAAAGGCAGGTAAGGATGCCCAGCTACAGGAGTACGTCTCAGTGCTCAGCCGAAAGTCGGTGCGCCTCAAGAGTCTGGTCAACGACTTGCTCGATGCCACCAAGGCAAGCGCGGGCAACGTGGATGTGACCTTGGAGCTCATCGATCTTGCGGAGATAATCGGGCAGGTAGTGGGAGATTTTGACGACGCGCTGCACGCTGCCAGCCTGAGCTACGTGGGTCCCGGCGTCAATCACCCCGTCATGATACGCGCAGATGGAAGGCATCTCTACCGCGTGCTCGAAAACCTCTTTGCCAATGTCGTCAAATACGCGATGCCGGGCACGCGGGTGTATGTGAGCATTGCGGATGCGGAGCAAACCGTGGCGCTCAGCATCAAGAACACCTCCCGCGACGAGCTGAACATCACCCCCGATGAGCTCCTGCAGCAGTTCGTGCGAGGTGACGAGGCTCGCACGGCAGAGGGCAACGGGCTGGGTCTGTTCATCGCCGAACGTCTCACCCACCTGATGGGTGCCCGTCTCATCCTTGCCATCAATGCTGATCTCTTCGAGGTTAACCTGAAGTTCGCCAAGCCCCCCGCAGCGGCAGCAGAGAACACAAAGAACTCAAGCGCTCTGGAGGGATAGCGCACAAATTGCGCAGGTGAGCATACCATGGTATAGTACACGTCCCGCTGGAGTTCTTTGCGCGGGTGCACCTTGAGAAGTCAGCCACTGGTTGTCTCTCCCCTCTGTCCATCGGTTCACAACAAGCCGATGGATCGGCTTAAGAGAAGGCTTCTGTGCGATTGAGCGTATCTGAACGTGATTGCGTGCAGCCTCCCAAAAGCCAGGACGCGGCTTATTGCTCGCCGATTGGGGGCGACTGGTTTCGACATAATAGTGTTGCAAGAGGAAGCAAGCGGTGGTCTCCTCGCCACCTTAAACAGGGGTACCGTCAAATTAATTGACAAACCTCGTTATGCCCTCGCCGCCTGATTTGGCCGCGACGTCGACTCTTTGGATTTCCCCGCCATTGACAAGACGCCACAGAGGGGAATGCTCTTGAGTACGTAGCCGGTATGCCTCAAGAAAAGATTGAACCAGCTAGGGAGAAGCCCGTGTGTCTGTGGACCCGCTTCAACCGAACCTCGATTACAGACTGAGCTTGGAGATGCCTCTTAAGATGCTGTTATGGACCGGAGTTCGATTCTCCGCGCCTCCACCATATTAAGACACCGTCATTGATACAATGACTCGCCATCGTATTTGCGGGGCCTTTGGTGTTTTAATGCAAGCAAAGACATTCGATAGAATTTGTTACATGACGCTATGAACATTTTGTCGGACGAAGGCAAAGAGGGAGTGAAATGAGCAACTCAAACGAAATAATACTATATCAGCCCGATGCAGATGTGCATCTTGAAGTAATGATTGGCGACGATACCGTTTGGCTTACACAACAGCAGATGATGGAGTTATTCCAAACGTCCAAGCAGAACGTCAGCCTTCATGTTAATAATATTTTCAAGGAAGGCGAACTTCCATCAAAATCAGTTGTCAAGGATTCCTTGACAACTGCCTCCGATGGAAAATCATATAAGACTAAATACTACAACCTTGATGTTATCATTTCCGTAGGTTATCGAGTAAAATCCCAGCGAGGCACTCAGTTTCGTATATGGGCTACAAACGTCCTTCGCGAATACCTGCTCAAAGGATATACAGTAAATCAGAGAGTGGAAAAGCTTGAACGCAGAGTAGAAGGAGTGGAGGAGAAAGTAGATTTCTTTGTTAGAACGGCACTTCCACCAGTCGAGGGTGTGTTCTATCAAGGGCAGATATTCGATGCGTATGAATTTGTGAGCAAGCTGGTGAAGTCAGCAAAAAAGCGAATAGTCCTCATCGATAACTATGTTGACGAAACAGTGCTCGGTTTGCTTGCGAAACGTAAGAAATCAGCATCCGCGATAATATATACATCAAAAATCAGTAAGGCACTTCAATCAGATGTCGAAAAGCATAACGAACAGTATGAACCAATAGCTGTCGAGCACGCCATCGGTGTCCATGACAGGTTTTTGATTATTGACGATAACGTCTATCACATCGGAGCATCGGTTAAAGATTTGGGAAAGAAACTATTTGCGTTCTCCAAATTGGGCATCCCTGCAAAGGATATTGTTGATAAATGCTAGAAAAGTAAAAGGAACTGACGCATTAGGCTCGTTGAGCTACACTCCAATCAACGGTTTCGGGTCTCACGCAAGTTAAAAATAAGAGGGATACTTAATGTTACAAAAATTACTCACTGCATGTGACACAAGATTTCGCAACATAGATGAAGATGAACAATGCGAAGATTGTTCATATGGAGACTGTTGCCCGCACAATTGTGAAAGTTGCCTTGATTATATTCACTCTCCAGATCATGCCCCCGCTGGTGCACCTGACAGAAAATATGATTGTGTACATATGGCTGATTTTTATGTCTGCAAATATTCGTGTCGATATACTTCGGAAATGATATATGCGTTCCAACGCTTAGTAGGTATTAAGGATAAGTCATCACTGAAGGTTTTATCTCTTGGCTGTGGTCCCTGTACAGACTGTTGCTGCTCACCCGTTTTGTCCATGAGTTGCTCACAAGATTTGCCGAAACCTGCTCACGAACTTTGAC
>JAITTM010000104.1 GCA_031286975.1 Coriobacteriales bacterium | reverse complement strand
AGGGCTCTATCCCCAGGCGCTGCTTGCCGTTGCGCGTGGCGTGGGCAACACCGCCATCGAGGGCATCAGCGCCGCATTGGCTTCGCGCGCAGCAACCCAGGAGCTGCTCGAAGTCGCGCAGCTGTGCGACTACACCGAGCTGTCGACGAACCCGCGATTCAATGCTTGCTTCATGGAGGCTCTGCTGTTCGAGGAGGTCTGAGGTGCGAAAACAACTGAAGGCGGCCATCGGATCGTGCGGCTTCGAATGCCAAGGGGAGTTTGACGCTCGCGTGCTCACGGTGCTGCCCGAGGTGCGCGCCATGTGCGCTGAGGACAGATGCCACGAGTACAACAAGAACTGGTCTTGCCCGCCCGCCTGTGGCACGCTTGAGCAGTTTGCCGAGCTGTTCACCCACTACAGCTGCGGCATCGCGTTTCAGACGGTCGCGCAGCTTGAGGATTCCTTTGACATCGAGACCATGTTCGAGGCCAAGAAACTCCACGAAACACGCTTCTATGATCTGGTGAGAAAAACGGGGGCACTCAATGCCGATCTGCTGCTGCTCTCGGCGGGAAGCTGCAAGCTTTGCAAGGTCTGTGGCTTTCCCGATGAGGCTTGCAGCTTTCCTGAGCTGATGCGCCCCTCCATGGAATCAACCGGCATCCTGGTCAACGATGTGTGCGCGGCTGCGTCTGTCCCCTACAATCATGGCGCAGACACCATCAGCTATACCAGCTGCGTGCTGTTCAATGAGGAAGAACCCGCGTGGGATAAGGTCGTGCAGGTCTGCGCCCAATAGCCCTGCTGCACCAGAGCCGCCTGCGCCGCCTGCGCCGTTGCCGCGTCAGCACAGAGAGCAAAGACCGTGGAGCCGCTGCCGGTGAGCAGCGCGCGCGCAATGCCCGCTTG
The DNA here is from genome assembly GCA_031286975.1 of Coriobacteriales bacterium. Classification (GTDB taxonomy): domain Bacteria; phylum Actinomycetota; class Coriobacteriia; order Coriobacteriales; family UBA8131; genus JAITTM01. Next base: position 3,161 of record JAITTM010000104.1, on the reverse strand, counting down.
CCTTTGCAGGGCAGACAACAGCTGCTCAAGTTCTGGAAGCAGCGCGCGCGCAGCCGGATAGAGGTTGTTGGCAAGCGCTGGGGCGAGAGAAGCGGGCAAAGATGAGCCAGAGGCGGCTCGATCAGCATTTGCGGGCGGCGGGGTGAGCGGCTCTGGCGCAATCGCTGCCTGGCCTTTCTCAGCAGCTTTCTCAAGAGCCGCGACGAGCGGCTCGACAGCGGGCAGCGGCTGCGGATTCGCATCAAACTCCCGGTATGCCTCAACAGTCGAAACGCCGACTGTCGGCTTTACCAGCACGATGTCGAGCGCAGGCTGCGGCAGCTGGCGCAGTAGCACGTCGCCACTGCCTCCCATAAGGGCGCAGCCGCCATACAGAAAGAACAGCACATCGCTGCCCATCTGTCGGGCAACCTTGAGGCAGGGCGGACAGGTTGGGTCGATGCCCCAGTAGCGCGCCAAGGCGCGGATGGTCGCCGCGCTGTCCGACGAGCCGCCACCCAGACCGCCTTGTGCAGGGATGCGCTTGTCGAGCGTGATGTGGAGACCACCCTCAAGCGTCTTGCCCGTCTCCTGCTCAAACGCGCGCACGGTCTTGTAGATGATGTTGTGCTCAAGCGGCAGCTCAAAGGCCTCGACACCGAGTGCAAAGCGGGTCTCGATGGTGACGGCTCCGGCTTTTGCCGCGAGCGCCTCATCGTGCGCAAAACCAGGCGCCGCCGCGCCCCTTGGTCGCGCTCCCCCACTCGTGGGGCTGGCCTTAAATGCAAAGGTCAGCCTGTCTGCCAGGTTGATGGTGGTAAACACCGTGACCAGCTGGTGTTTGCCGCCCTCAACCTGCGGCGTGACACCCAAAAAGAGGTTGAGCTTTGCCGGAGCCTGCTCGGTCAGCGTTGTTGGGGCGGTTTTGGGCACGGCAGTCACCGTTCTTCTCCCCTCTTTGAGCGAAGCCCTACAAAGAAGCTGCGGAGAAGGTCGGAGCACTCCCGCTCGCATACGCCGGCACTCACTGCAAAGCCGTGGTTGAGGCGTGTGTCCTCATGCACGCTGTAGAGGGTGCCCAGCGCGCCAGCCTTGGGGTCGGCGGCGCCATAGACGCAGCGGTCGATGCGCGCCTGGTGCATGAGGCCGGCACACATGATGCAGGGCTCAAGCGTCACATAGACCGTGCAACCGCAAAGGCGCCAACGGTCAAGGGCGCGTGCTGCCTGCAGCAAGGCCCTGAACTCGGCATGCGCCGAGGGATCCGCATCAATCTCGCGCCGATTATAGGCGGCGGCAAGGGGTTGACCGTCGTAGACCACCACCGCGCCTACGGGCACCTCGCCCAGCGAGACGGCGATGTGGGCTTGTTCAAGGGCAAGCCGCATAAAGTGTTGGTCGCGCTCTCTGGTTGGGGCAGCATCGCCCAGGGCATCGGTATGCATGAACGCATTATACCCCGCAGGGAGTTGCGGATAGGAGGTCAACTCAGTTCAGGTAACGATTCCGCCTCCTGAGAAAGACGAGAAAGACGCATGTGGCGCTCTGTGGTATCATACTCGATTGTCGCGGAGAGGTCGCATAGCCTGGCTTAGTGCACCGGTCTTGAAAACCGGAGTGGGGCAACCCACCCAGGGTTCGAATCCCTGCCTCTCCGCCATCAACCCCCAGAAAACTGACAAGGATTCGAACCCGTGAGGGGTAAACAGTGCAGTGCACTGTTTACGGCCGCGCGAGCGCAGCGCGCGAGGTCTCAAAGCGTGAGCGAAGCGAGCGATTTGCGAATCCCTGCCTCTCCGCCACTAAAAGCACCCATCCATAAGAGTGGGCGGGCACTTTTTGGTAGTGTGCTGCTTATTGGGGTTGGTTATATTTCCGGTTCGCTACTTTTTGTTTTGGGATTTTTGGGTATTTGGTCTGTTTGCCTTTTGCCCTCACGGATTGTTGCCGATGACCGATGTCGTGGTCAGTTCCTTTTGTAGCAGACCAATACGCTCACTGCGCTTAATGACAGCATCTGCGATTGCCTCGCGTCGCTCATCATCAATGGCATCGGCCTGTGAGAGTATCTGCCTGCATTCATCTGCAAATCCGTCAAGACACCCAAGGTCAAACCACGACAAATCCTCTACCAGCCTGATTTGTGCATCGGAGTTCTTCTTAAAAGGTTTGCTCTCTGTAGCAGTGCCAACATAGCGAGTGTTGTACCAAAGTGATGTACCGCTGTCGTAGATTGGGGCAAAACCAAGCCACTTTAACGTGTCGGCATCTCTGATGAATCCAAAGTTGTTGTAATGGCGGTCCTCGTTGGCGATGATGTAGTCTATGGTAAGCATTCTGTCGATTGCACCGGCGACACCTGAGATGCCGAGTGTGTCGCAGCAGCGCATAAGATGGACGTATTCAGAGTCACGGTTGTCTCTTTTTAACAACTCCTTGATGCGCCAGGCAGGGATAAGCTCGGTGTTAGGTGTCACGAAGTTCTCACAAAGGCTGTATGGTTTTTTATCAGACTGTGTAAGGGTGTAATCCACATGGTTCACTCCAAGGCGCCTCATCAATGCACTTGCAATGACTTCGTTAAACGGCTCTTGGCCAAAGACGCCGCTACCACCTTTCATCAAGAAGCGTCTGCCGCCTGTGATAATCCATTTCTTCTTGAGCCAGCCATCTGAGGTATTGTCCGGTGACATCAAGGAGAGGTGTGCAGCGTCAAGTGGATCGTATCCAAATAAGATCTCACCCATATCCTTGCTGAAGTCGTTGGTAAAGAAATTGACGTCACTCCACAACAAGCCAGAACCCTTGGGGCTAACCCAGTATTGGTCAGATAAAGACAGGCCATAGCACTTGGTAACCAGCAGGGAGGTTGAAACTCCATCCAGCTTTGCAAGCGCCTCCTGGATGCCATCACGGCTGGCAGGTATGGACCTGCCCGTCCACCACTCGTCCATCACCTTGCGGCTCATCTCTGTTTTTTTGAGTACCCCGAGCGGAAGGTGTTCAGGTGCTACAAGGTTATACAGTTTTATAATACGTCCTGTGTCAGAGAGGATTTCCATGTCAACAACAGGGATATTCTTATGCATTAAAGTGTAGTCCAAAGCAGTCGCCTCCTTCCGTGGTCAAGTTGTGCAATCATACCATACGGGCACTTTATCCCACACCAAGTAGCTACCGAT
>JAITTM010000123.1 GCA_031286975.1 Coriobacteriales bacterium | reverse complement strand
CTGTCCCGGTCAAACCGTACCGTCCCCAACTGACACCCCCATCTGTCCCGCCTTCACAAGGCAGTGAACATCAAGACGATGGCGCCAAATACGCCGATGAGACTCTCGCCGCCCAAAAGGCCTGAGGCAACCGCGGTGCCCTCCGCCTCATATCTGCGCTTGGTGACCTTGTCAAAGGCCAGCTTGAGCAGGCCGCCGATAAGCGCGGTTAAGCTGAAGTAGAAGGGTAGGTAGATGCCCAGGCCCAGCGTCATGACGGGCAACCTGAAGCAGGCCAGCACCAAACCCACCACAAAGCCGATACCAAAGGCGGGCAGATTGGGGATACCACTCGCCATGGTGGCGACCATGCTTGCCTGCGTGGCCAAAAAGGTCTTGTCCAGGCCAAAGGATTCGGCGCCGTAAACCTGCAACAGCACCAGCATCAGCACGCTGGCAACCACAGCACCTATCACACCGCCGATTGCCTGGGCGACCCACTGGTCACGCGGTTTGGTGCCGATAAGAGCACCGGCTTTGAAGTCGTTCATCACGTCACCCGCCAAGCCACAGGCAACCGCCACGATGGCCGCAAGCAAAAAGATGGTTGCCAGGCCGGTCTCGTGAAACGCCAGCTGGATGAGCAGCAGCACCATGATGGCAAAGACCTCCATGGGGTTGATACCACTCACGCCTACACTCTGCGACGACATGAACACGGCGACCCAGGTGCCGGCCACCAGCAGGACGGATTGCAACAACGGCAGACCCAGGGCAAACGAGACCACGCAGGCAATGACGGCACTGATCACCGCAGAAGAGAGGTGGATGCGCTTGCGCTGCCGCAGATCGCTTGGTTTTGCGGCGATGGCGGAGGAGCTCTCGGTTGCACGCGCGGCCGTATCCGCAGACTTATCCGCAGCCGTATTCGCGGGCCTGGCCAGCGCTTGCTTGAAGTGTTTGACCACGACGGGGATCATCTGCACGAGCAGGATGCCGATGCCGGCGCCCAACATGACGCCCATGCCCAGGCTCTTTTTGATGCCCTCGCCAAAGGTGCTGTCCCAAAGCCCCGCGGCACTGCCCGCCACCACCACGCCCAAATCGCCAATCACCGCTCCGCCAAACCAGATGAGGCAGGCGGCGGGACCCACGATAAAGCCGATGGCGAGCATCATGGGCGAGTTGTAGATGCCAAAGCTGACGCCGGGGATGTTGACCTTGCTAAAGAGCATGGACGGCAAAAGGCCCAGATTGTCGCGGATAAAGGCGTAGATCGCAGCGATGCCCATGCCACTAAAAAGCGCGATGGTGCGGCGCTTGCTGGTGTCCTCGGTTACCAGCAAGGTCTCCGCTGCAGAGACGCCTATGGGGTAGGCGAGCTTTGAGGTGTCGATGAAGTAGCGACGGATACAGGCGGTTGCCAGCAGGCCCAGCACCACACCACCAAGGCTCACAAGCAGCAGCATGGGCAAATCGATGCCATCGCCCAAGCCCAGCATCCAGATGGCGGGGATGGTGAAGGCAAGACCGCCGGCAACCATGGCGCCCGCGCTCATGGCGGTATGGGTGACATTCACCTCATTGAGGGTGGTTCGCTTGAGTAGCTTAAGAAAGAAGAGCGACAGCAACGCCGCAAAGACGATGGGCCAGGGCAGGGCGCCGAGCTTGAGGGCGATGTAGAGCGAACTGGCGGAGATGAACGCTGAGCCGATGCCGCCGATGATCATGCCCCGGACGCTCAGCGCCGGATGCGGCTTTTCTGCGGTAGTATCCGTTGTCTGCTCTGACACACTTTGCCTTTCTATCGAAGGGGCGACCCGCTGTTGGTCGCCCGCCCATCAAACCTGTCATTCTTTCTACAAGGCACCCACTTGCCTCAATGCCTTAATCACCTCGCTGGTTACCTCGCTGAGCGAGCGGCCTGAGGTGTCCACGATTATATCCGCTGCATCCTCATAGAGTGCCGTGCGCGCCGCCAGCAGTTCTCCGGGCGGGGTGTCACCGTTGAGCAGCGGTCGCGACTCAGGGTGCTCGATGCGCGAGAGCGCCTCCGCCGCGCTCACCTGCAGATAGACCACTGTGCCCAAAAGCTTGAGGGCGCGGCGGTTCTCGTCGCGGGTCACCACGCCGCCGCCGCAGCTCAGGATGCAGCGGTCGCGCCTGAACAGAGACTCCAAGAAAATCGTCTCGCGTTGACGGAAGCCCGCCTCACCCTCCAACGCAAAAATCTGCGGTATCTTCATGCCCGCCTCGCGCTCGATGTAGATATCCATGTCGATGCTGTTCATGTTCTCAAAGCGGGCGAGCTTGCGTGCCACACTTGACTTACCCGCTCCCATAAAGCCGATGAGGATGATGTGCTGTGCCAGCTTGAACCCCTCCACAAAAACCCCCTAGTGCGCTATCCGTGCCAGGTAGCACTCAAAGGCCTGAACGCTGTCGTTTATGGTGTCGCAGCCAAACTTCTGCTGGTAGGCGTGAGCCAAGACCAGCGCCAGCTCCGCCTCGGCTACCACGGCAACGGCGGGCACGGCGCACACATCCGAGCGCTCCTTGGAGGCCCAGGTTGCCTCGCGCGTCACCAGGTTGACGGTTGCCAGTGGCGTGGTCATGGTGGGGATGGGCTTCATCGCAGCGCTCACCAGCAGGGTCTCGCCCGTGGTCATGCCGCCCTCAAGCCCGCCGGCGTTGTTGCTGGCACGAGCGATCCGCCCCCTGCCGCCGCCCTCAACGCGCATAATGGCGTCGTGCACCTTGCTGCCAGGCAGCGTGCCCGCCGCAAAGCCCAGACCAAACTCGACTCCCTTGATAGCCGGTATGGAGAACAGCGCACCGCCTATCCTGCTTGTGAGCCGGTCGCCAGCCTCAGCGTAACCGCCAATGCCGGGCACCAGCCCCGTGACGGTGACGTTAAACCAGCCGCCCAGACTCTCCCCCGCCTCGCGCGCCGCGTCGATGGCGTCAACCATCAGCGAACTCGTGGCGGCATCAGGGCAACGCACCACGGACTCCTCGATCTTATCCGCGGAGAAGACCCCCGCCTTGCGCTCGATCTCGCTGGACGGCAGCAGCACGTCACCGATGCGCGTGACGTATGATTTCAGCTCGACACCAAAATGCGCCAAGTAGGCCTTGGCGATGGCACCAGCTGCCACGCGGGCAGCGGTCTCGCGGGCACTGGCGCGCTCAAGGATATCGCGACAATCCCGCGTGCCGATCTTGAGCGCACCGTTGAGATCGGCATGTCCCGGGCGCGGCGACTGCTCAAGCTCCAGCTCGCGCGGTGCCTTGCCCTCCTGCGCCATGCGCTCGGTCCAGTTCTCCCAGTCTCTGTTGCTGATCTCCAGGGCGATTGGCGTGCCCAAGGTCCTGCCAAAACGCAGGCCACTGAGGATGCGCACCTCGTCCTGCTCGATGGCCATGCGCCCACCGCGGCCATAGCCGCTTTGTCGGCGCCTGAGATCCGCGTTGATAGCCGCACTCGATACCACCACACCGGCAGGTACCTGCGAGACTACGGCAACCAGGGTCGGGCCGTGCGATTCACCAGCGGTTACATACTGCATGAGCGTCCTTTCGCCAGAGCTCCCTATCTGTACTGTTTCTGTTTTCAGCGCCTTACCGGGCTGGCTCCTGTGCTCGCCTGCCCTGGTCAGTGCACTGCGCTGACCAGTCTTTGGGGTATGAGGGTTATGCGCCAGTGCGGGCGAGCACGGCCTTCTCAACACAAGGCGGTACCCAGTCAGAGATCGACCCTTTGTGGGCGGCGATCTCTTTGATCATGGATGACGAGAGATACATGTTCTCGGGCGTTGACATGATGAAGAGGGTCTCCATCTGCGGGTCGAGGTGGTAGTTGAGCGCCGCCTGCTGGAACTCGAACTCGAAGTCGGTCACCACGCGCAGACCCTTGACGATTGCCTGTGCCCCAATTTGCGCGGCAAAGTCGATCAGCAGGCTCGAAAACGCGATGACCTCGACGTTGGGCAGATGCGCAACGGACTCCTTGACCAGCGCGACGCGCTCTTCCAGCGTAAACAGCGGACCAGCACCCCTCTTCTTAGGCGACGCGGCGACCCCCACCACGATCCGGTCGAAGATGGTGCTCGACCGCTCGATGATATCGACGTGCCCGTTGGTGATGGGGTCGTAGGTTCCAGGAACCAAAGCCTTGCGCATGGATACTCCTTCTGTTTGTGCCGCTTTCAAAGCCTCAACGGATACTACCATCATTGCCGGATGCGTGCCACCGGCGCAACGCGAGCGCAGCCCGCTCTAGCCCGAGCGCATCGGGCGCATCGGGCGCATCAGGCGCGTCGGGCGCATCGGACGCATCAGGCGCATCAGGCGCGTCGGGCGCATCAGGCGCGTTGAGCGCGTCGGGCGCATTGAGCGCGTCAGCAGCAGAGCGCAACGCGAGCGCCGCCCGCGTCACTGCTGGGTGCCTGTCGAGCGCTCCGCCAGCGCAGCGCGAGCAGCCTGTAGCATCACGGCGCGCGGAGCCTGCACCGCGCGACCCTGCGCCTGCGCCCAAAGCTCGATGGTCAGCGCCGCCTGCTCAACCAGCATCCCCAATCCGTCAAAGGCTCGTGCTCCCGCTGCCATAGCCCCCCTGAGCAGCGCCGTTTGGCCCTGCCCGTACACCACATCAAGCACCGTATGCTGCAATCCGAGCAGCTCGACGGGCAACACCGCAGGATCACCGAGGCGCATCCCCAACGAGGTGGCATCGACAAGCACCGTTGCGTCGCGCAGAAGCCCGGGTGCCTCGTCGTAGCCAGCCGCCCAAACAGAGCCAGCCGCCTCCGCCAGCGGTGCGCCCGCGGCATCGATGAGCGCCTGCGCGCGCCGCACGTCACGACTCAACACCGCAATAGAAGCTGCTGGCACCTCTGCCAGGGCGACCAACGCCGCCGCCGCCGTGGGCCCCGTGCCACAGATAAGCACCCGTGCGGCGGCGATGTCCACATCCCCATCACGCTCCAGCGAGCGCACGATCCCCGCCCCATCGGTGCTTGTTCCCGCAATGCGTGTGGCACAGGTCGCTGACGGCTGTGTTGTGCTTCTCCCCTTGCGCTCAAAGGTCAGCACGTTGACGCCGCCTGTTGCGCGCGCCGCAGCGCTTAGCTCGTCGCTTACGGCAAAGGCATCCCTCTTGTAGGGCATGGTGACATTGAAGCCGATGAACTCGGGGTCTGTGGCGGCCGCGGCAACAGTCGCGTTGAACGCCGCGACATCCTCACACGCATAAAGGCCGTACTCCCAATCGAATCCCAATGCCTCATAGGCCGCGTTGTGCATGCAGGGCGAAAGCGAATGCGCTATGGGGTATCCCAACAGACCGGTTCTCATGCCCGCCTCCCCCTTGATGCTTGGTTGCCTTTACTCATGCTTTGGTTGTTACCCATCGCAGGCTCCCCTACTCCCTCGGTTGCAGGTCGCCCATAAAGGCGCGCTCTATCTTGCGGAGCAGCAGCGTATGCTTCAGGTCGATATGCGACTGGGGTTGCACCAGTATCGCATGCATGCCGCCACAGAGATGCGCCCCCAACACGTCGGTCATCAACTGGTCGCCCACAACAACGGCATGCCGGGGTTTCTGTCCAATTTTGCCCAAGGCGCGCAAAAAGGCGAAGGGGAGGGGCTTCATGGCCTTGTATACCAGGGGCAACTTGAGCTCCTCGGCGTAGTGAAAGACCACTTTGTGCCAGTTGTTAGAGAGCAGACACAGGCGCAGGCCGCAGGATGTGCAGCGCGCAACCCAGGTGCGCACCTCAGACGGGATTGCCGCGGTGCCACGCGGCACCAGGGTGTTGTCGACGTCGAGCAACAGAGCCACAAAACCGCGCGCTACCAGGGCTTGGGGGTCGATCTTGAGCACCGAGCTCAGGTATTCGTCCGGCTTGAGCAGCGCCACGGCTACTGAGCTCCGAGGTATGACTCTCTGGCAACATCGAACTCAGCTTCGGTCGCAAAGAACGAGTGCGTGCCCGCGTCCGAGGTGACCACGTAAAACAGGTAGTCGGTCTCGGTGGGATGTGCGGCGGCCTCGATACTCTCAAAGCGCGGCGAGCAGATGGGACCCGCGGGCAGACCGGATACCTGGTAGGTGTTGTAAGGGCTATCGACCTCGAGATCCTTATAGGTGACCGGAGGCCCCGTAAAGGCAGCGCCCAGCGCATAGATGACCGTCGCGTCGATTTGCAGGCGCATGTCTGCGCGCAGGCGGTTGTAGACCACGCTGGCAACAAGGGGGCGCTCGTCGGGGTTCGCTGTCTCGTTCTCGATGAGCGAGGCGATGGTCACCACGTCAAAGAGGCTGAGGTTCTTATCCAAAGCGTAGTTCATGTCGAGGTTCGCCGTCTCGATGGCAAACTGCGTAAGCAGGATGCGCACCACGTCATCTGCAGAAGCGTTAAAGGGCACCATATAGGTCTTGGGATACAAAAAGCCTTCAAGCGAGTTGTTGTACACGCCTTCGAGGAAGGGATAATCCGCCAGGTAGCGGCTGGCATCGTATACACAGGCGAGAAAATCGGCCGCCGCTATGCCGCAGGCGTCTTGAACCCGCGCCGCGGTTGCCTCGGCGGTAAGCCCCTCGGGGATGGTGAGCTTATTGCCCTCGGGAAAGACGACGGGACCCGTCACCAGAAGACTGATGAGCTCATCCAGATCCATGCCGGTCTTGAGCGTATAGCTGCCCGGTTGGAGCTTCTCCGCCGCATTGTGGTCAACAAGCGCCTGCCTGAAGGCCTGCTCATCCGTGATCACCCCTGCCTCTTTGAGTTGGCGGGCGATCTCGATCGCGCCGGTGCCCGACTCGATGGTCACCGTAACCGTGTGCCCCGGAGCGATCTCCCGCTCCGGCGAGAACATGCCATACAGCGTGATGCTGCCAAAAACCAGACCACCCAGCACCAGCACCACCAAAGCGATAGTCAAGGCGATGGTCAGCTTGTTTTGCTGCGGTCTGATGGCCGAGGTGTCATAGGAGGGAAACTGTCGAGCGGCTCTGCGATGGGCGGCGGCGGAACGCTTGACAAAAAACGGCTGATGCCCCCCCGCCTTTGCGTTCGAGCCACCACCGGCGCTCTGGTGAGAACTCGAGCGTGTAGTGGGCTGACCGCCAAGAAGGTCAAAGCGACCAAAGTCAGGCCCCGACGGCGAGCTGTGCTTTCCTCTGTATTCTGGCATTTCCCTCAATCCGTTCATCCGTAACCGTGCTTGTCGCACTGACTGCATCCCCTGAACCCCTTGCGCGCGTCACGCGCTCGCTGCACTTGCTGTATTCCCGCGCACCCCTGCGCTCGCTGCGCGCACGTTACTCAGTGCGCAGGCCGCTCATTTTAGCACATCAGCCCCGCGCCGCGATCAATCGCTGTCTCTTTTGGCCTGCACTCTTTTGGCCTGCTCGTCAAGATAAGTCTGCAAAAAGAGCGACGCCGCGATCATGTCCACCTTGCCCCGCATGCTACGCTCACTGTGCCCCGACTCACGCAGTATGCGCCTGGCCTCCTGGCTCGAGAGCCGCTCGTCCTGAAATGCCAGGGGCAGCCCCAACTGCTGGGCGATCTGCTGGGCGAGCGCCTGCGTTCTTAGCGCCTGCATGTTTGCCTCGCCATCAAGTGACAGGGGAACCCCGCAAAGGAGAAGACCGGGTTCATAGTCCTCGATAACGCGCCTAAACCGCGGCGCCTGCGCCAGCACGTCAACAGTATCCAGAACGTCTACGGGGCTCGCAACCCTGCCGGATGCGTCGCTTATCGCAACGCCCGTGCGCTTCTCCCCAATATCGAGTGCCAGTATCCTCATGGGCATGAGCCTACCCTAGATGGCGGTCCAGCCGCCGTCGATCTGCAGGAGCTGGCCGGTGGTAAAGCTCGAGGCATCTGAGGCAAAATAGACCACTGCGCCATCCAGCTCACCGGGTTTGCCCGCGCGACCCATGGGGCAGTAGGCTTTGAGCAGCTGCTGGAAGGGCGGGCTGTCGATGATGCTGTCCGTCATCTCGGATTTGAAGTAAGAAGGCCCAATCGCGTTGACCGTGATGTTGTACTTGGCCCACTCGTTTGCCAGATCCTTGGTGAGCATGCGCACGCCGCCCTTTGCCGATGTATAGGCCGATATGCCCAAGCCCGCCATGGCGACGTTGCTATGGATCGAACCGACGTTGATGATCTTGCCGTAGTTCTGCTCGATCATGATCTTGCCCACCTCGCGGGCAACGTAGTAGACGCTGTTGAGGTTGGTGTTGATAACGGCGAGCCAATCCTCGTCTGACTGATCCTGCGCTGGTACATTGCGCGCGACACCTGCGCTGTTGACCAGGATGTCGATGCGCCCGTAGAAATCCTTGATCTCGCCCACGGCCCGCCTGATCTCGTCAACGACGAGCACATCGCAGGTAGTGGCAAAGCAGCGCACGCCCAAAGCCTCGATCTCTGCCTTGACGACCTCGAGTTTCTCGATCCTCCGCGCTATGATGGCGATGTCGGCCCCCTGCTTTGCAAGCGCCTTGGCAAACTGGACACCAAGCCCCGATGAGGCACCCGTAACAAACGCGACCTTGCCAGACAGGTCGAAGATATCTGATGACATGACGACTCCCTTCAAGCGTTCCAATAACCTAGTGCCCTGTAACGGCTAAAAATGTACAGAGTCTCTAGTGCCCTCTAACAGGACACTGGTCTATGGTATAGCAGCTCAGGAGAGTGTCGCGTTACGCAAAGTGCGCCCGTGCTTGCTCAAGGGCGGTATCCAAGCCGCCAGCGTCCTTGCCGCCGGCCTGTGCCAGGGCGGGCTTGCCGCCACCGCCGCCTTTGATGGCGGGCGAGATGGCCTTGATGAGGGCTCCGGCATCAAAGCCGGCGGCAACCGCCTCGGCTGTACCGGCAGCCAGCAGCAGCGGACTGCCGGCGGGGGTGATGCTGCCCAGAACAACGGCGGCACCCCTGCCAGCGGCTTCACCTGCCAGCAGCTTCTGCCGCAAACCGTCCCAGGCATCGCGGATGCCCTGCACGTCACATCCATCGATGCGAGCGACAACCAGCGGATACCCCGCATCAAGCGCGCCACCGAGCAGCGCGTCGAGATCATCGGAGGCAGCCGCCTTGCGGCTCTGCTTGAGGGCATCCTCAAGCCCGCGGGTGTGGGCAAGTGTTGCCACGGTCTTATCCGCAACATCAAAGATCGACGCTTTGAGGGTGGTGGCGGTGGCGCGCAGTTCTGCTTCGATACGATTGACGTAGGCCAGCGCGTCAAGGCTGGTCACGGCCTCGATGCGGCGCAGGTTGGCACCCACGGAGGTCTCGGCGGTTATCTTGAGAAAGCCTATCTGCGCGGTGTGCGTGACGTGTGTGCCGCCGCAGAGCTCACGTGACGCGGGCCCCGCCTCGAGCACGCGCACACGTTCGCCGTACTTCTCGCCAAAAAGCGCCGTCACGCCGCTGGCACGTGCCTCATCAAGCGAGGTCTCGTGCGCGGTGACGCTGCTGTCCTCCATCACCAGGGTGTTGACCAGCTGCTCCACCTCGGCGAGCTGCTGGGCGCTGACCGCCTCGAAATGTGTGAAGTCGAAGCGCAGACGGTCGGGCGCCACCAGTGAGCCTGCCTGCTTGACATGCTCGCCCAGCACCTGTTGCAGCGCGTGGTGCAGCAGGTGCGTTGCCGTGTGATTGCGCTCGATGCGCGCGCGGCGTTGGCTGTCGATGCTGGCATGGACGCTGTCGCCCACACAAAGGACGCCCGGAGCGTGGTTTCCGCGCACAAAGCCAAGATGCGCATAGACCCCACCAGCAAACACCTTGGTGTCCTCGACGACAAACTCGGAATTACCCTGATCGTGCTCGCTCAACAGGCTGCCGGTATCGCCAAGCTGCCCGCCCATCTCCGCATAAAAGGGTGTCTGCTCGAGGACGACCTGCGCTTTTTGCCCCTCGCCAACCGTCTGCACGCGTTTGCCATCCACGAGCAGGGCGACAACCTGAGTTGTTGCCTCGTGCTGGGTATAGCCCACAAACCTGCTTGCGCCCTGCTCGCTCAGCAGCTCGCTGAATACGCCGCCGTAGGTGCTCCAAGCCTCGTCTTTGACGTGTGCGCGAGCGCGTTCGCGCTGGGCGGTCATGTGGCGCTCAAAGCCCGCGTGGTCGACCTCGATGCCTTGTTCGCTGGCGATCTCGACCGTGAGTTCGACGGGAAACCCATAGCGGTCGTGCAGCTCAAAGGCGGTTTTTCCGGAGAGAACCGCGCCGCCTTTGAGGCCTGCCAGCTCCTGGTCGAGGTAGCTTTGCCCTTGGCGCAGCGTCTGGTTGAAGCGCTCCTCCTCAGCGTGCACGATGCGCTCGATGAGGCTGCGGTTCTCAAGCAGCTCGGGATAAGGGCCGCCCATCTCGTCGACGATTGCCGCCACATAGCTGCCCAAAAACGGCGGATCGATGCCCAAAAGTTGTCCGTGACGCACGGCACGACGCAACAGGCGGCGCAGCACGTAGCCGCGCCCCTCGTTGGAGGGCAGGATGCCATCGGCTATCATGAAGGTTACAGCGCGTGCGTGGTCGGCCACGATGCGCAGCGACAGATCGGTCTTCTCGTCAGTGCCATACTGTACGCCGCTCAACCGCTCGCCCACGGCAATCATGCCGCGCAGGATGTCGCTCTCAAAGTTGGAGGTCACGCCCTGCAGCAGTGTGGCCGCCCGCTCAAGACCCATGCCGGTGTCGATGTTCTTCTTGGGCAAGGGCAGCAGGGTGCCGTCCTCCTGACGATCGTATTGGGTGAACACCAGGTTCCAGTACTCCAAAAAGCGATCGCAGTCGCAGCCAGGGGCGCAGTCTGCGCGACCGCAGCCGACCTCGGAGCCTTGGTCGTAATAGAGCTCGCTACAAGGACCACAGGGGCCGGTTGGCCCGGCGGTCCAAAAATTGTCCGCTTCGCCCAGACGGGTGATGTGGCTCTCGGGCACGCCCAGCGACTTCCAGATATCCACGGTCTCATCGTCATCCAGATAGACGGTGTAATACAGGCGTTCGGGGTCAAATCCCAACACCTCGGTCGAGAACTCATAGGCCCAGGCGCACATCTCCTGCTTGAAGTAGGCACCAAAGGCAAAGTTGCCCAGCATCTCGAAGAAGCTCAGGTGCCGCCCGTCGGTGCCGATGACGTCGATATCGGTGGTGCGCACGCATTTTTGCGCCGTGGTGGTGCCTACGTAGGGTGCCTCGAGTTGCTTTTGCTGTAGGAAGTAGGGCTTGAACTGCACCATGCCAGCCGAGGTGAGCAAAAGTGAGGGATCGTCAGGTATGAGTGAGGATGAGGGCAGGCGCTTGTTACCTCTGGCCTCAAAGAAGGCAAGGTACTTCTCACGGATCTCAGAACTTTTCACGTAGTACTCCTTTGAGCTTCTTTCCAGCTGCTTTTGCGGGCTTCTCCGCTGCCCCAGCCCTGGCTGCTTTTGCGGGCTTCTTCGCTGCCCCGGCTTCAGCTTCAGCCTCTGCTTTGGAAGTTTCTTCGGCAGGCGCGGTGCCATCTGCGTCTGCCGCCGGATTAGCCTCGTGGGTCGCCCTGCCCCTGAACAAGGCTCCGTCCGACTCAGCCAGCTGGCGCCCCGTGCGCTTCTCGAAATAATGGACGAAGAGGGATTTTATCGCAGCCGCAACCGGAACGGCAGCGATCATGCCCAGAATGCCGCCCAACGCGCCACCCGCAAAGAGCACGATCAGCACTACGCTGGGATGCAGCTCGACCGCCGTACCCATCACGCGGGGCGCAATGAGGTTATCGGTCACGTTTTGGGCGGCGATGGTGATTGCAATGGCGAGCACGGCAGCCAGCGGGCTCACAAACAGCCCCACGACAGCCACCAGGATGCCGGCGATCCACGGGCCAACAAAGGGGATGAAGTTCATCAAGCCGGTGAGCAGACCCAGCACCGCCGGATAAGGCAGACCGATGAAGTAGTAGCCGATGCCCGCCAGCAGACCCGTGCAGCTGCAGTTGACCAGCATGCCGCGCAGATAACCGCCCAACGCGCGTGAGCAGGTCGCGGCGATGATATGCGCGTCCTCCTCACGTTTGGGCCCGATGAGGAGCAGTAACTCGCGCTTGATGCGTGGCAGATCCTTGAGTATCCAAAAGCCCACAACCAGCGAAACCGCCATGACCATGAACGCCGAGAACACATTGGTGCCCACGATAACGACTCCCGCGGCGGATTGTGAGGCAAAGCCCGCTGCCCAGGTGGATATCTCGTGGGCAGCGTTGGTCGCGAGATCCTGCACCCTGCTGTCCTCGAGGATGTAGGAGTACTGGTTGTAGACGCCGGTCCAAAACACGCTGGCATCATTCACATAACTGGGAATCAGCGAGACAAACCCGATGATCTGCTCCCAAAGAATGGGTATGAAGATAAGCAGGATAAGGGCGATCAGCAACAGGGTCGACAGGTAGGCGATCAGGGTGCCCAGCGCGCGGGGAACACGATGCCGCTCCAGCCAGGCAACCGGTGAGCGCATGATGAAGACAAGGAATGCCGAGAAGATCAGGATCGAGATGGAGGTCCAGACCTGCCCGATCGCATAGAACGCCGCGACGATCAACGCGAGTATGCCGATAACCGCCCACACAAGATAGAAGAGACGTTTGGCTCGATCCAGTCGTGTCGGTTTAGCGTTGCTCATACGTCTTGTGTGTGCGACTGCCCCGGTGCGGGGATGCCCTGCTGCTCGGGCGTGAGGGTGGGCAGCCAGGGGGTTCTGACCGAGGGGGTCGCGGGGGTCGCGGGGGTCGCGGGGGCTTCAGCTGCGGGGGTCGCGCCTATGGGTGTTCGGGCTGCCTCGACTACGGGCGGCACGGGAATCCTGATCTCGGGGATCTTCTTGGCGAGCGGCTTATCGTCAAGCGGGGTCAACCGCTTGGGCTCAGGCTCGTCAGAGAGCGTCCAGACATCGAGCGGGTAGCTGTAGTAGCCCTCGTCGATAGGCACCGGCTTGGATGCGGCACTGGAGTCGAAGATGATGTCGGGGCTGGGTGCCGAGACAGGAGCAGGCTCGGGAGTGGGAGTAGGAGCTGGCGTGAACACGGGAGCAGGCACGGGGGCGGGGGCGGGAGTCGCCTCGGGCACCGGCGTGAACACGGGGGCG
>JAITTM010000022.1 GCA_031286975.1 Coriobacteriales bacterium | reverse complement strand
GCTCTTCCGATCTCGACTTAGCGGCTATGGTCTTGTCCAAGAGACAATGAGAGTGCACGACAATCTGCGAACTTGGCGTGAACTGATATTTTGCAGTGTCGAGACAGATCAACTGGTCGCCGTCCAAGTGATTACTGTCAGGGGAAACGGCGAGGCACTCTGTCTCTATTCAACGCCGGATGCCGTTGATCGAAACACTGCCCGAAAAATGGCCGAACTGTTTGTTCTCTTCTCATAAAGGAGGCTGATCATAATGGATGAGAAGCCACACTCTCAGTCATTTGTTGAAATACCGCATAAAACGACGGCAGGTGCCTTTCTGCATGTTCTGAAAGCCTGCTCAGTCTCCGCAATGATATTGGTAGCCATGGTCTTTGTTGCCTACAGTGTCGGTGATGTTTCCCTTGCACTCCTGGGGTGGTTCTCACTGAGTGTGTTTTTCGCGCCTCTGCCCTCTGTGGTGTATTCGTTGGTGCGTGCCCACAAAAGCTCTTCGTATTTCTATCTCGCAAAGGGGCTTGCCGCCCTTTTTGCTGCTTTCCAGGGTTTTTTGCTATTGGCAACAGGAGCGTTTTTGAGTGATCTTTTCTGGTTGCAGATCATGCTGCCGCCACTTCTCTTGATCCTGCCTGTTACCTATGCCCTCTGTTTCGCAAAGGTGAAAGCAAGGATCAGCGGGGGAGCGTTCGATCCGATAACCGTGAAAGCAGAGCGTTGCCAAAAGGCACTACTTATCTGCCTGGTTGCGGCTGCCGCGTTCGTCGCGGTGCTGTTTTTGCTCGATACTCCTGTTGAGTGGATTGGATATGTATTCTCCGTCTTGGGCATTTTGCTGATGATGGTATTCTCCCAAGAAGCGGTCTCGCTTGTTCGTTACTACTTTATCGCTAGTATTTGACGTGCTCGAAGGAGGGAGAGTGCAAAGGGGCGATTTTTGGTGCCTTAGTTTGGGCAGGAAATATCCGTATCCAACAGCTGTCGAAATCTCTAACAATCCGCGAACAAAAAGAGCGGGTTATCGTCTGGTGCTGCTTGCCAAGCGGGGGGCGGGGGCGTAGTATGGATGCGACCTTTAAAAGCGGTACCGAGAGACCGACAAGGCGCAGAACATATGCCGTGAACCGGTGTACCGGAGCGAGACTATGCGAGAAGCCCTTGTCGATGCGGACGACAGGGGTATTTTAATGCCCCGGATAAGGAGGACCGGTGACGATGCTTCAAACCAAGAGTGTTGTGCTGGATGCGCAGGCCATCGACCGCGCGCTCATACGCATAACGCACGAGATACTTGAGACCAACAAGGGTGCACAGGACATTGCCCTGGTGGGTATCGTCACACGGGGAGATCTGCTGGCGGCTGACCTTGCGCAGCGCATCAAGGAGATAGAGGGTGTTGCCGTGCCGGTCGGCTCGCTCGACATCAGCTTCTATCGCGATGATGTTGCCACTCACTTCTCGCCGGAGCTCCACACCACCACCATCCCCTTCAGCATTGAGGGCAAGACCATCATCCTGGTTGATGACGTGCTCTACACCGGTCGCACCATCCGTGCGGCGCTTGATGCCCTCATGGACTTTGGGCGCCCCTCGGCCATCCAACTGGCGGTGCTTGTCGACCGCGGCCACCGCGAGCTCCCCATCCGAGCGGATTACGTGGGCAAAAACGTGCCCTCATCCAAGCAGGAGCACGTGCGCTTCTTGCTTGAGCCGGTCGACGGCCGCACGAGCGTCGAGATACTGCAGGCCGCTCCCGGTGAGCGCATCGGCTCCGCACCGTTGGGAGGCGAGAGCTGATGGGCGCGCTTTCCTGCGAGCACGTGCTCAACATCCAAGACCTCAGCAATGCAGACATCATGTTGGTGCTCGATACGGCGCGCTCCTTTAAGGAGGTCAACGAGCGCACGATAAAAAAGCTCCCCACCTTGCGGGGACGCACAGTGGTGAACCTCTTTTTGGAGCCCTCCACACGCACGCGTACCTCCTTTGAGATAGCAGCCAAGCGCCTGAGCGCGGACGGCATCAATATGTCGCCCTCAACCTCAGCCACGGTCAAGGGTGAGTCACTGGTCGACACGGCGCAGACGCTTGATGCCATGGATTGCGACCTGGTCATCATCCGCCACAGATATGCGGGCTCCCCCTACGTCCTCACCCAGAATATGCGCGCTCACATCATCAACGGTGGCGACGGCAAACACCAGCACCCCACGCAGGCTCTGCTCGACCTTTTTACCATCAGGGAGAAGTTCGGGCGCTTTGAGGGTCTGGAGGTGGGCATCGTAGGCGATATAGCCCACTCGCGCGTTTGCGGCTCGCTGGCACCGGCTCTCACGGCGCTGGGCGCACGCGTGACCGTCGTGGCGCCGCCCACGCTGCTGCCCGCCTGCCCGGAGGCATTGGGGGCGGATGTCAGCTTTGAGCTCGACCCCGTTTTGGAGAAGCTCGATGTGGTCTATATGCTGCGCATCCAACAGGAGCGCATCGAGCAATCGCCCCTGCCTACGCTGCGCGAGTACGCGAGGCTCTATGGCATTGGTACGGATCGCCTGGCTCGCCTCAAGGAGGAGGCCATCATCATGCATCCGGGGCCGGTCAACCGCGGAGTCGAGTTGAGCTCCGAGGCGGTGGACACCGCTCGCAATCTGCTGCTCTACCAAGTCAACGCGGGGGTTGCCGTGCGAATGGCACTTATGTATCTACTTTTAGGAGGTGACAAGGATGGCCTTGCTGCTTAAGAACGCCCGCTGCGTCGACCCGTCCGTCGGGTTGGATGCCGTGGTTGATGTGTTGCTGCGCGACGGGGTGATAGTCGAGCTCGGATGCGACCTGACTGTCTCCAAAGGTGAGACGGTCGACCTTGTTGGCAAGGTGCTGGTGCCGGGTCTGGTTGACATGCACGTGCACCTGCGTGAGCCGGGTCAGGAGTACAAGGAGGATATGCAGAGCGGTGGGCGCGCGGCTGCCAAGGGCGGCTTTACCGGGGTCTTGGCCATGCCCAACACCAAGCCGGTTGTCGATACGGGCGCGCGTGTGAGCTTTCTGTTGGAGAAGGCACGCGAGGTCACTCGTACGCGCGTGTATGCCTCCGGCGCCCTCTCCCACGGTTTGGGCGGAGAAGCGCTCAGCGAGATGGGCGATATGATCGCCGCCGGCGCGCTTGCCTTCACCGACGATGGGCGGGGCGTGCAAGACGACGGCATGATGCGCCGCGCAATGGATTACGCCAAGATGTTCAAGGTGCCGGTACTCAGTCATTGCCAGCGCGAGAGTCTTGTAGGGGCTGGCGTGGTGAACGAGGGTCTTGTCTCGACACGCCTGGGGCTGGCCGGGTGGCCCGCTGCTGGCGAGGAGGTGCAGATTGCCCGCGATATCGCGCTCAGTGAACTCACGGGCTGCGCACTCCATATCCAGCACATCAGCACGGCTGGTGGTGTCGAGTTGCTGCGGCGTGCCAAAGCTGCCGGGCTGCCCGTTACCGCCGAGGTGACACCGCATCACCTGTTTTTAAGCGAGGATGACCTCGACGAGACCTACAACAGTAACCTCAAGATGAACCCGCCCCTGCGCACCAAGGCGGATTGCGCGGCGCTCACAGCTGCCCTCATAGACGGCACGATCGACTGCATCGCAACCGACCATGCGCCCCATGCGGCCCACGAGAAGGCGCTCGAATTCGAGCTGGCTCCCTTTGGCACCACGGGGCTCGAGACTGCCCTGGGGCTGGTGCTCACCCATCTGGTGGCGACCGGCACGCTGAGCTGGCAGACGCTGGTGGAGCGTATGGCGCACGCAGCCCGCCGCATCCTGCGCATCGAGCCGGTGCGCCTGCAGGCGGGTAGCATCGCTGATCTCACCGTTATCGACCCCGAGTTCAACTGGATGGTCACGGCAGATGGGTTTGTTTCGAAGGCGAAGAATTCCGCCTTTATCGGCAGGGAACTCAAAGGGCGTGCCAGCCATGTATACGTAGGCGGCTATGCCTCACTGGACAATGGAGTAGTGGTTGTATGACAGACAGTAAACCAGCGGCACTCATGCTGGAGGATGGCACGTATTTTGTTGGCATCAGTTGTGGTGCGGAGGGGGAGGCCTACGGCGAGATATGCTTCAATACCTCGATGGTAGGCTATCTCGAGGTGATCAGTGACCCCAGCTATGCGGGGCAGATCATCACCATGACCTATCCACAGATCGGTAACTACGGCATCACACGGGCTGATATGCAGAGCGAGCGGATGCATCTACGCGGGCTGGTAGTGCGTTCGATGTGCTACACCCCCTCGAACTTCCGCAGCGAGGGCTCGTTGCCCAACCTGCTCAAAGCCGAGGGTGTTGTGGCCATAGAAGACATCGACACCCGCAAGCTCACTCGCCACATCCGTGATGCCGGTGCCATGCGCGCCATCATCTCGACCGAGGATCTGGATCGCGAATCGCTGCTCGCCAAGGTGCTCGCGTCACCATCGATCGTGGCGCTTAACCTCGCGCAGACAGTGAGCACCGCGCAGCCATTCGAGTTCAGCGAGGTCAACGATGCCCACGACTTCGTGCTCAAGGCGCCCCTTGAGCAGCGCTATCACGTGGTCGCCTATGATTGCGGCATCAAGCGGGGCATCCTGCGCAACCTCAAGCGCGCGGGCTGTCGGGTGACGGTTGTTCCCTGGGACACGTCGGCGGCCACGGTGCTGGCTCTGGAGCCCGACGGCGTGTTCTTCTCCAATGGCCCCGGCGACCCTGAGCCGGTGGCGGCAACCGCGCAGGCGGCGCGGGAGCTTTTTGGCAAACTGCCCGTCTTTGGCATCTGCCTAGGGCATCAGATGATCGGCATCGCAGCAGGTGCTGCCTGTGAGAAGCTTAAGTTCGGGCACCGAGGCGGCAACCAGCCGGTGATGAACCTGCGCACCCGGTGCGTCGAGATCACGAGCCAGAACCACGGCTTTGGCATCGTCTTTTCTTCGATAGGGGAGCTTATCCCCGAGTTGAGTGGTGGTGTGTGTGAGCATGCGGACGACCTGCGTTTCTGGGTAGAGCGCAGCGTTGCTCCCGTGGTCAGCAGCAGGGAGTTCGGCCGCATCCAGCTCACGCACGTCAACCTCAATGACGGCACGGCAGAAGGACTCGCCTTTCTCGACTACCCGGTGTTCTGCGTGCAATACCACCCCGAGGCAAGCCCCGGGCCAACCGACGCGCACTACCTGTTCACCGCGTTTGCGCGCTTGATGGACGGGCGCGCGGACTATCTCGACATCGACCTGTCAGCCGACCGTTTGAGTGAGTGGAGGTAGTCATGCCACGGAGATCCGACCTGCAACGCATACTCGTCATCGGCTCGGGGCCCATCGTCATTGGGCAGGCCTGCGAGTTCGACTATTCCGGTGCGCAGGCCTGCAAGGTGCTGCTCGAGGACGGCTTCGAGGTCATCCTCGTCAACTCCAACCCTGCCACCATCATGACCGACCCCGCCATGGCGACCCGCACCTATGTTGAGCCCCTCACCGTTGATTCGGTCGCCCGCATCATCGCTCGCGAGCGCCCCGATGCTCTGCTGCCCACCTTGGGCGGTCAGACCGGCCTCAACTGCGCCGTTGACCTGGCCCGCGCCGGTGTGCTTGACCAATACGGTGTCGAGATGATCGGCTGCGACCTCGAAGCCATAGAACGGGGAGAAGACCGTAAGCTCTTTGCCGAGGCGATGGCCGAGATCGGGCTTGCGTGTGCCAGGAGCGGCTACGCCTACAGCATCGAGGATGCCGAGGAGCTGAGCGCGCGTATGGGCTTTCCGCTAGTGCTCCGCCCCTCCTATACCCTGGGTGGTGCCGGTGGCGGCATTGCCTACAACATCGAGGAACTCCGCGACATCGTGGCAGAGGGGCTTGACCTCTCACCCGCTGGTGAGGTGCTGGTAGAAGAGAGCATCCTGGGCTGGAAGGAGTACGAGATGGAGGTGATGCGCGATAAGGCGGGCAACGGCATCATCGTCTGCTCCATCGAGAACTTCGACGCGATGGGCATCCACACGGGTGACTCCATCACAGTGGCTCCCGCGCAGACCCTCACTGACATCGAGTTCCAGCGCATGCGGGTCGCCTCCCTGGCGATCCTTGAGAAGATAGGTGTGGAAACCGGCGGCTCCAACGTGCAGTTCGCCGTTAACCCCGTAGATGGGCGTATGATAGTCATCGAGATGAACCCTCGCGTGAGCCGCTCATCCGCGCTGGCGAGCAAGGCAACCGGATTTCCCATCGCCAAAGCAGCTGCCAAACTCGCCGTGGGCTACACGCT
>JAITTM010000150.1 GCA_031286975.1 Coriobacteriales bacterium | reverse complement strand
CGATACCGCCGCACATGGCAACGCAGTGGATCGAGGTGGAAAGCCCCACCAAAAACAGGACTGGCAACGACATCTGCTGTGTGATAAGGGGAAATGCCGTGAATATCCCGCTGCGTTGCAGGAGAACAGAGCCAGCCAGAGCTGCCAGCACCAGGGCAATCGCGCTAAACAGCCTGCGCAGGCTCACAGCTCCTGTGGAATCGGCCACAGGATAATGAGCGGTAGCCAACGCCTCCGTGCAGGCAACGAGTGTAGCGGCCTCTCCGTCAAAGGTAAGCTCAACGGTGTTGCTCTCAAAATGCGCGGCGACCGCGGCTACACCTGGCAGGGGCGCAAGCATACGCGCGATGCGCTGCTCACACGCCACGCAGCTCATCCCCCGTACGGTCAGTGTGGTTGTTCGAGCTTCCGTCATCAACCCCTCGTCAAAATACTGTGCCACACCAGTGTAGCGTATTTCAAGAGTGGCACGCAGGAGTTCTCCCCATTCTCCCCATCGCCTTCACTTGCCCCGAAATATCCCAGAAAACGGCCGCGAAAACAGCTTTTCTCGTCGGAAAGGTAATATAATTGCTCCCACGCCATCTTTAACTACCATGAAAGCGAGATAGATGATATCAAACGACAAAGAGCTGACGCGGCTTATCAAGCGAGCCATGCGCGGTGACCAGAATGCCTTTGAATCGCTCTATCTGCGCTATCTGAAAGAGATAATTTTTCAGGCACGTAAGCTTCTTGACCGTAAGGAGGACGCAGAGGACGCAGCACAAGAGATTGTTTTGGCGCTCTATCGCAACATCAAGACCCTGAGCAGCCCCTTTGCGTTTCATGCGTATCACTACCGTACGATCTACACGACCTGCATCAACAAGAACATGCAACAGGGTGGTAAGGATCTACAGCTTGAGGATTTTGAGGAGACACTGGCAGACAGCGAGGAGGCCCAGCCCGAGCAACGTTTTGAAGAGAGTGAGATCAGAAGGGAGATACGCCAGCTTGTTGACCGCTTAGCTCCAAAACAGCGCCTCTGCGTGTACCTGTATTATTTTTACGACATGAGTTATGAGGAGATCGCCCAGGCACTCGACGCAAGCACCAACGCCGTTGGTGTCAACCTGACAAAGGCAAGAAAGGCCATGGAACGCTTACTTACAAAAGACGAGCAGGATAAGCGCGAGGAGCAAAGCGCAAGCGCCGCAGCAAAGAGCGGCGGTGCTCTTGCCTTGGCACCACTGGTGTGCGACGCGCTGCGCGAGGGCATCAACATCGAGGTTTCCGAGCAGAGCGTAGCAAATGTTGCCGCTGCTTGCCAGACGCTTGTCGCCGCGGGAGCAACGGCAGTAGGCGCTGGCACCGCAACAACGGCGACGATGGTGTCGCTCAAGGGCGTGGTGAGTGCGCTTGTCACGGTAAGCACACTTCTTGGTGGAGCCTCGGTGATGATGTATGGCGTGCAGCTTGAAGCAGACGCACAGCAAACCGCGGCCGATGAGGCGCAGCAGCTTGTTGTGAGACCCGGATTTGAGCCACAGGCTCAGATCATCTTGGTGAGCGGCACGGCATCCGCAGATGCCGCAGGCAGCACAGGCGGCGTTGAAGCTACAGACAGTACAGGCGGCGCGGACACCACAGCATCCGCAGATGCCGCAGACGGCGCAGGTACCACAAGTACCACAAGCATCACAAGCACCACAAGTACCACAACCGCCTACCTCAGCACCAACGAAGGTTGGGGAGAGGTATGGTATCTCTATAATGCAGCTGGTGAGCTGCTCGCCACGGGAACAAGCGACAGGATAGAGGGTCCCCTGAACGATCTTGCGCCCGGGCGCTATACCATCGAGTGGGTTCTTATCAACAGCGACAGCAATCGTGCTATTGCAACGCAGCCGTTCACGGTAACCTGATGCACCCTGAGCTGGGGGCGCAGACAAAAAAACCAGAAATCTTCCACATAGGGTTAATATAGCGGGAATTTACCTGTCTTTTTGTGCGACAGTTTAAAATGGTGCACGGGGCGTGTGCATTTGAACGTGGAGATGGAGCATCCATGAATGGTTCTAAGGCACAACAGTCTCGAGCACAGCGGTCAAGGCAGCGGTATCGGCGGGCGGCAACACAGGGTTCAGGTCTGGCGCGCAAGTTGGCGACGATAATCCTGGCGCTTACGGTTGCCCTCGCGCTTCTTCCTTATGGAGCCTTTGCGGCGCCTGATGATCAGACGGGCAGCGACCCGCTGGCTGCCTCGCCGCAAGACGCGCAGCCGTCGCAAGATAGCCAAGGCAACGACAGCGACAGCTCAGGCGCGGTGTCAGACCCCGATTCAGATGCGACCTCAGACGGAGCCACCCAAGAGGGCAGTGAAGAAGCTCTTGCCGAGAAGGACGGGCAAGCCGAGCAAGCGGCTCCCACAACTCCGGAGCAATCATCCACAAGCCTTGCCCCAAAAGACGTAGCGGCGCTGGTGGAGGGCGCCGCGCTTTCCGCATTGGGAGGCGCACTACGACCGCTCTCAACAGAGCAGTTCCAGTTCGAGGTTACGGTTGCCAGTGGCGACTCGTTTACGGTACCTGCCTATGGGTTTGGTCACGACTATGACTGGCATATTGAGTGGGGTGACGGAAGCACTTCTGATGCGCAGTCGTCCTATGGTGGTGGTAGCTCAAGTTCCTTGCAACATACGTACAGTGCTGCCAATACGTACACAATCACCTTGAGACCCAATGGCTCTGAGTACGCTTGGCTTGCGGCCTTTGGCTTTGGAGAGGGCTGGAGCTCAACATCAGCGCCAGTGGCAGACCGGGATAAAATCACCCGCCTTATCTCTCCCATCAAACCATCGATGACGCGTACACAAGAACAATTGAACGACGGAACTGCTCCCAATGGTGAGTGGAGCGCTACGTTTTTTGGGTGTAAAAACCTCATAATGGGCCCCGCCTTCACCTTTGATCAGGCTGCATGGGCAGGCATTACGACCGTCGGAGACAACTTTGCCAGCAGCATGTTCTCTGGTTGCGACGGCGATGCCTTTACCATGAACAGCATCTTTAACCTGCCACAAGCTATTACTACCGTTGGTGAGGGTTTTGTTGACTCCATGTTCCGGGAATGCAGCGGTGCCGCATTCAACATGAACAGCGTATTCAACTTGCCAGCAGGTATTGTTGATAGCGTTGGCAACAATTTTGCCAGCGAGTTATTCTGGGGTTGCTCCGGCGATGCCTTTACCATGAACAGCATATTCAACCTGCCAGCAAGGATTACTGCTACCGATAGCAATTTTGCTGGCGATATGTTTAGCTATTGCTCTGGTGCCGCATTCAACATGAACAGCGTATTCAATCTACCGGTGGGCATTACTACTGTTACTTCTTTTTTTGCCAGTAATATATTTAGTTACTGCGCGAATAATGTCTTTACCATGAATGATGTATTCAATCTTCCACAGGGTATTGTCACCGGGGAAGCTGCCTTTGCCTTTGGGATGTTCTCGGGTGCGGGCGGGTCAAGCTTCCAGATAAACAGCATCTTTGCCTTCCCCAAGTATGACTTTTCGATGCACCAGGGCAAGTATAACTTTGCAAACGCATTTGCTGATTTGGATGCAAACACTCCCCAACAGCTGCGCACTATTACCTCGATTATTGGCACTAATGATAGACATCCCATACGCTGGCCAGCTACGTTTATGGGCAGCAGTGCATTTTTCTCAGACTGGGCTTTTTGCGACGAAGCTTGGGGCGGAGGTCATGTCGAGCAGTTCCAGTTCGAGGTCACCGTTGGGGCTGGCGAAACGTTTATCATCCCTCT
>JAITTM010000095.1 GCA_031286975.1 Coriobacteriales bacterium | reverse complement strand
CCCCTCGCCACCAGTGCCGCTACTGCCGTCTGCACCAGCACCGCTGCCCCCGCTACTGCCGTCTGCACCAGCACCCCCGCCCCCGCTACCGCCGCCCGCACTGTCCTCGCTCTTGTTCCCGCCGCTCAGTTCAACCGCGCGGATTGCCCCCGGCAGGGCCGGCATCCCAAAGAAGATACCGGCACCCTCGAATACGGGCCCGGCGGCCGTTGCACAACAGGTGATACCGTGACTGTCACCCAAGGCGAGCTCACCGTTGGTGCCCAGGTCGACAAACAGCTGCGGCTTGCTCGCGCGGTTGACCTGGGTGGCAAGCAATCCCGCGGTTATGTCACCACCCACATAGCCGGCAACGGCGGGCGCAAAAAAGACAGGCGCGGGCAGGCCTTCGATGGCGCGGGCGCTACCAAAGAGCGAAAGCGGCGTGAACGGTGAGACACCGATACCGTCGGGTGGCAGGTTTGCTGCAAGATGCTCCATGACGGTGTTGCCCGCCAAAGCGATGCGCGTAATCTGGGCAGGCTCAACGCCCGCCTCGGTGCATACTGTGGTGATAAGACCGCACAGCGCCGTGAGTACGGACTCGTTAAGGGCAGCCAGGTGCCCACTTTTGCTGGCATCTATCCTGCTGATGACATCGCTGCCAAAAACCACCTGGGGGTTCACATGTGTGGCGACGCCCAGGGTGCTTGCCGCCTGCAAGTCAAAGAGACGGCAGACCAGCGTCGTGGTGCCCACATCGATAGCGATGCCCAGGCCGCTGGCATCGGCATCCGGCGTGAAGGCGAGATGATGGCCCTCGTCCTGGATGCTCATGGGCGCGTCGCTATCCAGTTCGACCACCATGTCAGGCAGAGCCTCTGTTCTACACGCGAGACGGTACATAGATCCATCCGCCCCCTGCAGCCTGATGCGGCATTTGCCGCAGGTTCCGTTGCCGCCGCAGGGTGCTGTGATGGGGATGCCCTGGCGCTGCAACACCTCGAGCACCGTCTGCCCCTGTCTGGCCCGGCACGGCAGTATCCGCCCTGCCCGCTTGAGTGTGAGAGAAAAATCCGACATGCAACTCCTGATTCAAAGACAGCAACAATCGTGGTTTCCAGTGCACAGGTATCCAGCGAAGGGAGCTTCATATCTGTGGTTGCACCACAATACAGCAAGACCACCACTTTGTGTATCGCCCTCCCTGTTGCCAATGCGGCAGCGCCCTGGTTTTAGCACGGAGGCAAAGGAGCGGTCGCATCAGGGCTGCCAGGCTCGCGCAGGCCTTGCTCTAAAGTCCCTCAACGCAATATCACGGACAGCTGGTTGCCCGCGGCATTACCGCAGGGCTTCTCAGGGGAGAAATCCCGTGTTTCTAGGCTTGTCCAGCACTAGTGTCCTGTAACAGCTAAAAATGTACAGAGTCACTTGTTCATATTCCGCATTGCTGCGTTGTCCTTCCTCACATTACGTACAGTAGTGCTCGGTTGGACGCCTTGCACTACGAAATATGTCCGGCGCGACCCTGTACATTTTTAGCTGTTACAGGGCACTAGATGCAGGGCTCTGGCTCAGACGGGCCACTCCAACTCCAGGGTATCACCCAGGCAGTATACAAGCGCCAGTCTGCTCACCGTATACCCCGTTGCACGCTCGAAGATCCGCTTGTAGGCCTCAAGTTGGCGGTAGTAGTTGGTCAGGCTCTCGGCGGCGGTGGAGTTCTTGTAGTCGGCTATGGTCCAGGTGCCGTTAGCGTTCTTGAATACCAGGTCGGCATAGGCGGTGATGGTTTTGCCGTCCAGCACGCTGCCGAGGGAAAGCTCGCTGTAGACCTCCTGTGATTGGCGAGCGGCGGCGATTACCGCTGAATGCGCCAGAACGCCCTGGAGTGTCCTGAGTAGCAGACCCTTATCCTCCATGACTGTGGGCCGCTCGTCGTCAGCGGCCATGGAGGCCTCATCCAGTGCGTTTTCAAGGGCTTCTTGCTGCGCCGCCGCATCCAGGGAGAAGCCCGAAAGTTCGAGGGCGCGGTGGATCACAGTGCCGAATTGCTGGGGATTGTTTGGTCTCTCCTGGATGGTGGCAACGTAGTCGCAAAGGCGCTGGCTGTAGTCAACGGGGGGTAGCACGGTATCGAATCCAAGCGAGCTGTCGTCGTCGTGCTTCGAGATGACAATGGTGGACGATTCGGTTGAACGCCGGACACGCTCCTGCCAGGCGGCCTCGAATTCCTCAAGGGAGATCGCGGGGGCTCTCGCAGGCCGCTCCCGTGACTCGATGCCCAGTTCTCGGGCGAGTTGGTAGGGGTCTGCGATCAGGGCAGACTCGATCTTCTCCGCATCTTCAAAGACAGAGGCGTAGCGAGCCAGGTGGTAGGCAAAGCGCTCGTTTGGCTTGGCGGCCTTGCGGTGCATGGTCAGGACGAGGGCGTACTGGGCGCGGGTGAGGGCGACGTAGTGGAGACGGGCCTGCTCGGCGAGCAGGATGCTGCGCTTTTCCAGGGTTTTGGCGAGCTCATAGTGGGGGGTCGTGAGCTTGCCAATCTTGAATTCGCTCACAGAATCGCTGTGCCACTCGGCGAAGTCCTCCGCGTCTGGGTTAGCTCGGCGCATCTGGGCAAAATGGGAGGTATCGATAGAGGGAGGGTCGCCACGTTTCTCAAAGTTGTTCTGGGCGGCGGCGATGATGCAGATGGGCCACTCGCGCCCCTTGCTCTGGTGGAAGTTGGTGAGGGAGACCGCGTCATACTCGTCGTCCAGAAAGATCGTCTCCTTGTTCTGCTTATCCTGGGCGAGCGCATCGATGTAGGTGAGATAGTCGCTGAGATTGCCCCCGCTGTTGGCATCGAACTCCAGAGCATCCTGCAAAACGGTGTAATAGGTGCCGATAAGCTCGGGGAAGGACTGGTACTGCTTGCGGTCGCAGAGGATGCGGTTGAGCAGCTGGTGGACTGGGGTTGTTTCAAGGGTCTGAGCCAGCTGGTTGCAGTAGAGCAGTGCGCTATGGACAGCGCGGGCAGCAGCATCCGCGGGCGCCTCTGTGGCGAGGCCGCGGTAGTCGAAGCTGTTTGTGTGTGTGGGGTCGCTGGTCTGGACGTGCTCTTTGTGCCAGAGGCGGTACGCAAAAAGCTCCTGATCCGAGAGGCCAAAGAGTTCGGAGCGCAGGGCGAGCACCAGGTTGGCGGCGCCCGTGCCGGGCTTGGCCAGGGCGCGTAGCACATTGAGCAGGGCGATGACCTCGCAACTTTGGTAGACCTGCGATTTGACCTCGATGACAAAGGGGATGCCCAGAGCAACGAGGGATTCGCGCACAAAGCCGATCTCCGTTTTTGAGGGGCACAGCACGGCGAAATCCTTGTAGCGCACGGGGTGGCAGGTGCCGTCTTTACCGGGGATGGTCTTTCGCGCGTTGTAGGTGCTGAGGATGTATCGGGCGATGTCGTTGGCTTCGACGCTACGCAGATGGGAGGTGTTGAGCGCGTCGGGTTCGAAGGCTGCGGGGTCAAGCGCCTCTGGGGCGATGACGGTCAGGGGTGCCACGGTCTGCTCCGCGGCCTGCTCGATCCCGATCTTTGCGGGCGACGAGGCAAAGGCCACGTATTCGGGCTGGATAAGAGCCTTCTTACCGCGACTGATAAGCCCCGCCGGTGGGCCGAAAAGGGCATCGATGGTGCCGAGGATGCGGGGGAGCGTGCGGAAGTTCACGGTGAGTTTGGTGGTCTCCGGGTCAAGCCCGCCGTACTTGGCGGTGAATTCCTGCTTGACGTTCAGGTAGGCGAAGAGATCGCCGCCGCGAAAGTGGTAGATAGCCTGTTTGGGGTCGCCCACGATGAAGAGGGAGCCCGGCTCAAGGACGGGATTGTCCAGATCGGTGTCGCTGGCTGCCTGTTGGGAGAGAATGCGCAGGAATATCTCGAACTGTGCCGCATCGGTGTCCTGGAACTCGTCGATAAGGAAGTGCCGATACTGGCTGTGGAGCTGTTGGTGCTCTGCTGGCTTGATGTCTCTGAGAAAGATAAGCGTCTGGTCGATCACGTCCGAGAGGGTGAGGGTTCCGGCAGCGATGCGCTCCGCGCTGAGCGCGAGCAAGCGGTCACGGATGGCAGAGAGCAACTGCGCGAAGAGGGGCTGGCTGTAGCTTGCGCTCAGTTCTTGTGCCCAGGCGCCAAAATCGTCAACGCCAAAGGTCTCCTTCAGGTGCTTATGCCAGCTGTTCGAACCCAGCCCCCCGCCCTTCAGCGTGCCGAGCGAATGGGCATCAAAGGAGATAAGACAGTCCGTGGCCTCCCATTCAGTTGTGGCCTGGTTGGCCTGAGCGATAAACCGGTCGATGCGTGTGGCGATGCGCTGAGCATATTCCGGCTTGTTGATCTCATCATGATCAAGCGCCCCAAGCTTCTGGGCGAATTGCTGAAGCTCTCTGAGTGCAGAGCTCGGCTGCTGTATCCCCTGGCAAAAATCGACATCTGCCAGTGCGAGCAGGTTACCATTAATCAGGTCGATCAACTTGATGAGCTCTTTGTTGGACAGGCCGGTCTGGGGGTTGTTGAGCAGCAGCGCATACACAGGCGCTATGTCCGGGCGGGTTTTGAGGTAGCTCGCCACAGCCGCATACAGGGATGCGCCGCCTAAGGCGAGTTGCTGGTCATTCATGATGCCTGCGGCAGGGGAGACCCCCATGGCTATGGAGAACCGCGTGATTATCTGGAGGCAGAAGGCGTGGATGGTGCCGATGGAGGCGCTGTCGAGGTCAGTGAGAGCCCTCTCGTATAAGGCGACGAGCGCCGTGTTGCTGTGCTCGCTTGAGCCTTTGGCGATGGCGGCCTTGAGCTCCTTGCGGATGCGGTTTTTGAGCTCTTCGCCGGCCTTGATGGTAAAGGTTATCGCCACGATGTTCTCGACTTTGATGCCGCTGGCAATCATGGTGAGGATGCGACCCACCAAGGAGCTGGTCTTTCCGCTTCCGGCGGCTGCCTCCACCATGATGTTGTGGTGGATGTCGCCCGTGATGATGTCGCGCTGCGCCTGGTCGATGGGTCTGTTCGCGTCCATCTCAGCGCCCCTCTGGTTCATCGGCAGCCAAGGCGGCAAGTACCCGGGTGGCAAGCGCCTGATCGGCTCCGGGCACAAGCGCCTCAAGAGCGCGCAGGTAGGGCCTGTGCAAGACCCGGGACAGGCGATTGCGATCGTTTTCCT
The DNA here is from genome assembly GCA_031286975.1 of Coriobacteriales bacterium. Classification (GTDB taxonomy): domain Bacteria; phylum Actinomycetota; class Coriobacteriia; order Coriobacteriales; family UBA8131; genus JAITTM01. The sequence continues at coordinate 5,520 of JAITTM010000095.1, read as the reverse complement.
GCTCAAGAGCCTGCCGCAAAAAAGGGCTACCATATCTGCTTGCCTTATAAGGAAAGAGCCCTGCCTCGATGCCGGCGGTCATGGCGGTGAGGTAGGCGAGCGTGAGTTCATTGCACTGCGCGAGCGCCTCCTGCGTGGCGGTTCTGGCCTGGGGCGCATCCTCGCATTTGAAGTACTGGTACTCGGCCTTCTCCACATCCGCAAAGTCCTTTGTCTCGCTCACCAGCAGGGCGTAGAGCTGGAGCTGGAACCTGCGACCACTCTGCTTGTTGGCAGCGGTGAGGTCGCCCAGATCGATGTCTTTGGGCGCGCCGGTCTTGTAGTCGATGACGCGCTTTTGCCCTGTGGATCGGTTGTGGTCGATGCGGTCGATACGCCCATCAAGCATGATGCGCCGCCCGTCCAGAAGCGCAAGCTCTTTGCCACTGCCGTCTTTTGTGCAAAATGAGGCCTCGGTTGCAACACGGTAGCCCTCGATCTCCTGCCTGAGATGGGCGCTCCACCTGCTGAGCTTTGCGCGCGCATCCTGCACCTGGTCTGAGAGCTGCTGCTCTAGCACCTCCTTGACCTGACCGTTTTGGAGCAGGGCAAAGATCTCCGGATAGTTCTCCTGCCAATCCAAATGATCACGGGGGATGTCTGCCATGATGCTGTGGATCGTGGCCTCGATGTCAGCCGCATCCAGCTCACCGTGCTTCACGCAAAGCTTTGTGAGTCGCTCCAGACATTCGTGCAAAAAGGTGCCAAAGTCCATCGCGCTCAGCTCGTTGAAGGCCAAAGCGGCAGCATCCTCGCCAGGTTCCTGCAGGCCCAGCACGTTTCTCATGAAAAAGTCGAAGGGGTTTCTGGCATAAAGCTCGAAGGCAGAGGCACTCCAGTGTGAAAAGAAGCCCCTGAGACCAAGGTGCCCTATGTTGCCGTTATAGCTGTCAAACGTGCACCGCCGACGCGATGCGCAAAGCCGCCGGTTCGCGATGACAATGGCATCTCTCAGGTCATATTTGGTCTCGAAGTAGCGGATGCTGAGAAGGTCGGCATCGCCCCGCTCGCTGCCGTCTGTATGCTCGATGAGCTTGCGCCGATTGGTGGGGATCTTCTCAAGCTCCCCCTGGTTGAACTCGATGCAGGCACCGAGCCAGCGTGACTCGATGAGTTCCATGCCCTTGCTGGTCTGAGCGGGCACACTCAGATGCACAGCGCCTGCCTTTTGCGCGAGCAGGTGGAACTGTCGTTGCTGTAATTCGATGGATTCCGCAAGTGTGGGGAGTGGATCCTTGTCGCTGAGCGCTCGGATGGTCTCGATATCCCTGAAGCTGATGAGGGAATCCTGCTTGAAAGTGACCGGCGCGATGGTCTCACTCAGGCCCAGCACGATGAGCTGCCTGTAGCTGTGCCCAACCAACTCGCCGATGGGCGCGATGCTAATCTCGCCTGCCGTGGCGGGGTCAAGCGTGATCGACTGACCGAGGTAGAAGGTCTCGATGTAGGCGCGCAGTTGCAAAGGAGTGAGTGCCACATCCGCCTGACGGAACTGTTCCAGGCTATCAAGCAGGTCGTTGTAGCGCGCGGAGGCCCTGCGCTTGAGTGGCGACAGATCCTCGGATGGTGTGGGACGGGCGATCGCTCCCGCCAGATACTCTGCCAGCGCCCCCTCGGGGCTTTCGAGCAGATCCCTGAACAGGGAGGATGTCTTGAGGGGCAGCGTGAAGCGCAGGCGGTTGGCGATGCCCGCCTCGTCCAAAGCGAGCTTGAGCGCCATCGAGTAGCCCCGATCCGCGGCAAAGGTGATGGCGATGTCCGCGGGCTTGATTGAGGGGTCGCGCAGGGTCTGGATGACCTTCTGCGCCGCCCAGACGCATTCGGTGGCAGGGTCGGAGAGCTTGGTCACGGCAGCAGCGACCTTAGCGCCCAGCGCCTCATCGTAGTGATTCTGGGGTGGCACGATGCCGTCAAGGGCGGCGCGGATGCACAGCTGCCGGGGGGCAGAGGCAAGGTTGCAGGTGAACAGGGTATCGTTCAGCCGTGGGGTGCAGGCGGTGTGATAGAGCTCGCCCTTCTCGTAATAGTCGCCGGCATACACGGCGCGCGCACGTGCGAACACCTGCAGGCATTGCCTGAAGGTATCCGAGATATCAGGCGCTGCGAGCAGCCGTGCGACATCGTCAGGGGTGAGGTACTCAAGCTGCTTGCAGGTCGCGTTCAGCTTGGCGATGAGCGCAAAGTTCTGGCGCAGCCTGTACAGCTGTGGTGCCTGTCGCTCGATACCGCCGCGCTCATCACGCAAGACCTTGAGCAGGGCGATGACCCGTTGCGTGTCGGTGAGCAGCCGCCTGCCGCAAGGCTCGAAGTTCTCCGCGAGAAAATCAGGCAGCTGGCAAAACTCCAGCGCGGCAAACGAACCCAGCGCAGCGCAGAGCTCCCGCTGCAGAGCGCCTGCCGTCCCGCGATTAGGCACCAGCACCCTGACTGGCCGCAGCGGCTGCTCCCGCTTCAATTCGACGATGCGCTCTACCAGACCCATGTTGCTGTTCCTTATCTCCAGTGCTCTGATGGTGACCCCGCTTTTGGGGCATCTGCCTCAAAAAGCAGCAGCTCCCTGCCAAAAATGCAAAGCACACCCATAGTAGCATCTCTTTCTTGCGTCTTCATGGCTCAAGACCGTCCCTTTCAGAACAGCAAGCGGATGGGCTGGCGGGTTTTGCGCAAGGTGAGGGAGTTGGTCTTATGGGCTTAGACCACAGGGCTTACAAAAACAGTGAAGAGCTGCGCCTTCGTTGCGAAATGTACCGCTGGTCTTATAGAAATTTATTCAGGAGCGTTAGATGATTACCTGTGGTAACTGAGTTCATGCAACGCTTGAGCAGTGGGCAACAGCACAGAGAATGGCTAAACAGACAAGAGGATAAGAGAGGTGGTTTGGCATGCAGGATTATCAGGAATTCTTGGACAGCATTGATCGCAAGGCCTATCACGAGGGTGAATGGCAATGGGAGGAGGACGGCTATACGGTAACCAGGACGCATAACTATTCTGGTCCTGGTTGCCATAAGTCCTGTGGCCTTTTGCTCTACACCCAGGGCAATGAACTCAAAAAGGTCGAAGGGGATCCGCTCTCTGCCTTTGTCAACGGCAAACTCTGCATGCGCTGTCTGGCGATAGACGAGATGGTCAACAGCCCCCTGCGTCTTAAATACCCCATGAAGCGCGAGCGCCAATACCGGGGGCAAGCTGACAAGTTCGTGCGCATCACCTGGGAGGAGGCGCTCGATATCGCCGAGGCTGAGGTCAGGAAGCTCGACGAGGAGGGCCTGGGACGCGAGTCGATCGTAGTGGGCCACGGCACCGGTCGTAACATCAGCTGGCAGGTTCCCCTCATGGCAGGGTCCGCGTTTGGCACGCCAAACTGCGGTGGCATCTATTTCTCCGGCTGGTCATGCTATGCTCCCCGAATCTGCGGCTCAGTGGCTCCGTTTGGTGAGTATCCCTTGGTCGACTGCTCGCATGTCCATCCCGACCGGTACCTACATGCAGACTGGAAGAACCCCGACGTGCTGGTTGTGTGGGGCAACGAGCCCCTGAAGTCAAACGCGGACGGCTTCATGGGGCACTGGCTTTGCAACTGTGTGCAGATGGGCACCAAGATCATATCCATCGACCCGGTGTTGACCTGGTGGGGGGCACGCGCTGAGTACTGGCTTCCTGTCAATCCTGGCACCGACATCTGCCTTGCACTGGCATGGCTGCATGTCATCATGGGAGAAGACCGTATCGACCACGAGTTCGTCGACCTGTGGGTGGCGTATTATGATGAGCTCGCCAAGCACGTGAAGCAGTTCACGCCTGAGTGGGCAGCCGAGCGTACCGGTGTTCCCGCAGAGGACATCATCGCCTCGGCGCGTCTGTATGCCAGCGCTCCCGCCGGTGCTATCCAATGGGGCCTCGCCTTTGATGCCTCGACATCATCGGCCATGCATCTGTGCCAGTCGGTCTGCGCTCTGATGGCGATCTGTGGCAACGTCGAGAAGCCGGGAACCCACAACTTGATGCACACGGCGTTTGACATCAACGCAGGCTATTCCACTGCGGATCTGTACGCACGGCGCGATGCCCAGGCAAAGAAGTTCAAGAAAGCCTATGTCGGGTTCGATGGCATCGACTTCATGGGGATGGCAAACCCCGATGCCATGGCCTATGCCCTCGAAACCGGGAGCCCTTATCCCATCAGGATCTATTGGGGGCAATCCTGTAATGCGATTGCCGGACACGAAGAACCAGCTCCCCGCGCCTACAAGTATATGCGGGATATCCCGTTCATTACCTATGCCGACCCCTTCATCACGCCCTCCATGGTCGCCTTTGCCGACCTCATCCTGCCCGTTGCCATGAGTGTCGAGCGCGACTCAGCCCGAACCTGGTGGACACCGCTGCGTGCCATGAAGAAGGTCACACAGTTCTACGAGGCAAAATCCGATGAGGAGATACTGATCGCACTCGGGCATCGCTTGAATCCCGAGCTCTTTGAGAGCAGGGGTTGGAACAGCCCCGAGGACGTCATCAACGAGTTTCTGCACACGGGCTTCACCATCAAGGAGGCGGACGGAAAGGTGCGCAGGGCAACCCGTCAGGCGGCTGCCGGAGCGGTAGAGGGCGATATCTACACCAAATGCCCCGTTGACTTCCAAGAGCTCGTGGAGATGGGCGGCATTCTTTATGACGAGTGGAACGGCATCTATAACAAGCACGAGAAGGGTCTTCTGCGCGCCGATGGCCAGTTGGGATTCAGCACGGCAAGCGGGCGCATCGAGCTGATCCCCTCGTTGTTTGATGCCTGGGGAATCCCCAAACTACCTGTATACACACCGGTGAACCTAAGCAAGGACACCACGCCCGAAGTATTTGACGAGTATCCCTTCTACTTCATAAACGGGGCGCGCTCCTATGAGTTCTTCCACACCGAGCACCGGCAGTCCGAGACCATGCGCGAGTTCCATCCGGAGCCTCTCGTCACCATCTCGCCGATAACCGCGGAGGAATATGACCTCAAAGAGGGTGACTGGATCTGGATCGAGAACCAGGATGGTCGCTGCAAGCAGATGGTCAAGATATCCGCCGCCATAGATAAGCGCTTCATCAGCGGTGAGCACGGCTGGTGGAAGCCCGAGGAGGAGATGTCAGAGCCGCACCTCTGTGGAGCCTTCGATTACAATCCCAACAACCTGACCCATGCCTACGAAAGTGGACCCGGCAACATCGGCTGCCCCATCAAGTGTCTGCCCGCCAAGATATACAAGGTCAAAGAGGGCGACACCATGCCAGGCGAGCAGGTCACCCGCTTGGGCGGATTCCGCGACTACCAACCAAAGCACGTCTGATTACGAGAAGGGATACGGCAATGACAAAGGGAATCCTGGTTAACTACGAGTACTGCACCGGCTGCCATAGCTGCGAAGTCGCCTGCAAGAAGTACCTCGAACTGGGCAAGGGTGAGTTTGGCATCAAGCTGAGCGAGACCGGCCCCTG
>JAITTM010000228.1 GCA_031286975.1 Coriobacteriales bacterium | reverse complement strand
AGAGTCACTTGTTCATATTCCGCATTGCTGCGTTGTCCTTCCTCACATTACGTACAGTAGTGCTCGGTCGGACGCCTTGCACTACGAAATATGTCCGGCGCGACCCTGCACATTTTTAGATGTTACAGGGCACTAGCATTTTTTCTAGCGCAAGCCCTCAGCTCTTGTCAAATACGCGCCGCTCTTCCTCGGTGTTGGGTTCTATGTGAATGGTCACATCGACCAGCATGGGATAGGCGCTAAGAAGGTCGCACTCAACCTTCTTAGCAAGATCATGGGCATCACGCACCGACATCTGGGGGTTTACCAGCATATGAAAGTCGGCGTAGACCTCAGAGGGGACGCCACGGGTGCGGATGCAGTGGCACTGGTCAACACCGGCGTGCTCGCATACCAACTGCGCGATGGCGGCGGCGGGGATGCGCGCCGTGTCAGAGAAGGTGCCAAACGCCTGGCGAAAGACGGTGAAGGCGGTGTAGAGGATGATGGCGCTCACAACCAGCGCAGTGACGCTATCCGCGAGGGGAAAGCCCAGCCAGACGAGCGCCAAACCGATGATGACGCCCACGGTGACAAACACGTCGGAGAGGGTATGCGCGGCATCTGCCGCCAGAATCTCGCTCGCAACACGCCGCCCGGCGCGACGCTCATAGACAGTAGCACCCACATTCACGCAGAGCGTCACCAGCATGATGACAAAGGACAGCGGCGTCACCTGCACCTCAGAATGCTGGGCGAACAGGGCAAGCACGGCATCGTAGCCCACCTTGTAGGCGGCTGCCAGCAAAAGGATGCCGAGGACGACCGACGCGAAGGTCTCGAACTTCGCATGACCGTAGGGATGGTTCGAGTCGGCGGGGCGGCTTGCCAGAACCGTGCCGACAAAACCGACGGCGCTGCCCGCCGCGTCAAAGAGCGAGTGGATGCCGTCGGCCTGCATGGATGCCGAGTTGGTGACAAGCCCGTAGAAGAACTTGGCAAGCGACACCGCGACGTTGAGCAAGAAGATGCCCGCAAGCACCCGTTTGATGTAACGAGTACGCGTGCGCGTGCCCTCAACTGCGGTGTGCTCTGTTAACGAAGATGTCATGGGAGCATGATACCACGAGGCAGCCCAACTAAGGGCTGCCTCGTGTGTTGCCTTCGGCTCGATTTACAGCCGATTCACGATTCAAGACTCAGGCAATAGTCATAGAGCCTTTGGTACTCCTCCTGATAGTCGTGGATCTCAGCTTCGAGGGCGAGAAAATCCTCATCACCTAAGGCATACTCCGCAAGAGGATCCTCAAGCGTCAGTTCTGAGGCCTTGAGCGCCTCGCGCAGACCGTTCTCGGAGCGCTGCATCGCGGAGAGCCGCGTGTACTTGAGCTCGTTATAGGCCCGAACGATGGAGAGCTGGCGGCTTTCGCCATCCGCATCCCCCGTCTCCGATGCCGCCTTTGCGTCAAGAAGTGCCTGGTTGAGTACCCGCTCGTATCCGGCGATCTCGTTTTGCAGCATACGGGTGCGCGCATCGATCTCCAGAAGGTTCCTGGCTTCACGAGCCCGCAGCAGCAGCGTATCGCGCCGCTGAATCTGGGGCAGCATCGCCACGAGTTTCTCGAGACGGGCAAACGCGCTGTCGGCGTCTATGGCCTCTGTGTCGGGCATTCGAAAGTCCTACATTCCGTCAGCCACGAAGTCGGTGGTGAAGCCCTCGGCCGTCCAGCCGTTCAGCTCGCCAACCTTAAGACCGGGCATCGGGTCGCCGGGGTTGATAGCGGGCGTGTAGACACCGGCGAGCTGCTTGCCGAGGTCGTAGCCAAAGGTGATGCAGCGGCCATGGCTGTTGCCAGCGACGTTGATTGGGTAGTCGACGGCGATGACGCTGCCCACCATGTTGCCCGTGACAAACAGGCCCTCGATTGGTTTGCTGTCGGCGTCGATGACGGCGAAGTTCTCGTCACACTTCAAGCCGGTAGGGATGGCTAACACGGCCGGACCGACCTTCGTGGCAAAGAATGGCGGCTCCTTGATCGGGGTCAGGAAGACGGCCTCCTTGAAGAAGTCGGTGTCGGATTTGGCGTCGCACATCAGGTTGTAGCGGTCAACAGTGGCCTTGAGGGTATCGGCGGGCACGTGGATCAGTTCGGCGAGCTCCTCGATGGTGTCGGCCTGCCATGCGGGCTGCGTCCAGGTCACGGGATCGGTAGCGGCGTTGGGATCCTCACCGGCACCGAGATACCCGGTATTCTCGGGAGTACCATCACCAAACATCGATGCGGCAAAGCTGTCGGCGGCAACCGAAGTCGAGGTGCCGAAGGGGCGGAAGCTGTCCCAGAACATGCCGCCGCCATGGCCAACGGTGGCCTTGATGTCGTCGAGCCAGTTGTTGTCGAAGATCGCAAATGCGCGCTGCTCGGGCTGGCGCACCATGTTGTTCGACTTGCCCTGGACCCAGGTGTCCTCGCAGAAGAAGCGCTCGCCGTTGATGTTGACAAAGAGGAAGGCTGCATGGAACCAGGTAAAGGCCTGCGGGTGCATCATGGTCGGACCGGGATCGGCCTGGATCTGGCCACCCACCCACATGCCCATCTTGTGACCCTCGCCGTTGTTGACCGGCGCGCCACTGTTCCAACCGGCACCAACGTTGGTGGGGGTGTACTGGGTGCGCTCAAGCGGGTACGGCAGGGCGATGGGCGCATACGCCGCGACCATCTCAGGGTCGCCGGAGATGTCGCCCGTAGCGAGCACGACACCCTTGGATGCGTTGATGCGCGTATAGACACCCTCCTCGGTCTCGACAACGGCGCCAACGACCTTCTCCCCCTCTTTAATCAGCTGCACGGCAGGAGCGTTATAGATGAACTCGACGCCTTGCTTGACCGCCGCGTCGTTTGCCAAAGTAGCAGGCAGGAAGGGATTGTACTCGAACAGCGGAGCCTCGCCCTCCGCAGGGGGCATCATAAATGCCATGTGATAACCGGGAACCTCAGACCAGACCTTGTCCTTGGAGAAGAAATCGCCCACCATGACCGGGGCTCCGACGGCTTCGATCTTGTCGAGCATCCAGTTGGAGGCACGTTCGCTGTCGCGGAAGAATTTGGCGATCAGCTTCTCGTTGGCACGACTGCCGGTCTGGGCAACCCAGTGCGCGTAGGCATCGGTCTTGTCAAAGGTGGCACCAACGGCCTCCATCGCGCGGGAGTTGATGGCACCAAAGCCGCCGCCACGCCCGTTGAAGTTCGCGCACTTCTCAACAACGGTGACCTTGACACCAGCCTCCTCAGAAGCGGAAGCCGCGGTGCACAGACCCGCGATACCAGCACCGATGATCAAGATGTCAGTCTCCTTGGTCTCGGCAAAGTCGGTGATCGGGGCAGGTGCAGTCAGCCAGGGATAGGCTCCGCCTGTCGTAGTGGTAGAGTCGCCGTCAGCAGGGCTTCCATCCCCACCAGCCGTTGGAGCGCAACCGGCCAAGCCAGCTGCCGCAACAGCACCAACCGCGGCGGCACCTGTCAGAAACGCACGTCTTGAAATACCTTTTTCGCTCATAGAACTCATACTTCCTCCTTTGGTTCTCTCCTATGCCAGGTTCACCCCAGCCCAAACATGCATCCACACTATATCATCCGCACCGTAAAAACAAGCAAAGACTAGCGGAGAAATAAGGCGCATACATGATGCCATGTGGCTCATTTTAGCTGGTCTGGTATAATGCGAATGAGCCAAAATGGCTCATGCCGTTTCAGGGTAATGAGGAGGAGCACTGAGAAGGCGTGATAATGAAAGTTGTTGACGATAAAGCGGCTAATCTGCCAACAAAACCATACCGGCTGCTTGGGCTTGGCTTCTGGCAGGCGTGGTGGATGCTTGCCATGTGCACCGACACGGTCTTGTCGTTTGATTCTGATCTGGGTCTGGTTCTGCGCCCAGCCCTCTTTGTGTTGTTGCTGACGGCGTTGGGTTATCTCGTTGTCACGCTTTTGAGCAAGTGGTTCTCACCTTTTTTGATGAAGAACCATTTTCTGTGGATCACTGCGCTGTGCGCCGTGCTGGGAACCTTGGCCATGGCAGCAATCGCACATGGTGCGATTTTGGCGATAAGCCCCTACCTCTACACTGTGGCGGCCATCATCTTGTCCATCGGCAACGCGTTACTGCTGATCATGTGGGGAGAACTCTGGAGCGCGCTTTCGACCGGCAGGGTTGGTCGTCACCTGCTTGTCTCCTATGTGTTTGCCTTCGTGCTGTATTTTTGCGTCTATGGCCTGCCGCTGGAGTGGCGGATCATTATCACCGCTCTGTTGCCGGCTCTCTCGGTGTTGATCCTGACAAGCGCCCGCAAGGAGCCACGGCGGCAGCCTTCTTCGCTGGTGTTCGACTTTGAGCCCTTCCCTGTTGCGCGACTGATCGTTGCCATCATCATCGTCTCTGTTGCCTATGGGTTCTCTCAGGCAGTGATAGCAACGATTGCCGTCTCTGAGGACACAACGGTGAAGGGTTTTATCCTGGCAGGTGCGGGCATTGCCGCCCTGGCGCTGAATATCATCATCACCGCTCCGCAACTTGAACCGCTGTCGTTCTTTAGGCCGATTGTTCCAGCTCTGACAGGTGGACTGATCCTGATGGTGTTGATGCAGAGTGATTTTTTGTTTGTTGGCGGCGGACTGGTGATATTGGGAATCTATTGCCTGGATATGCTGATCATGCTGGTCTCTACGGATATGGCGTTCAGAACGCGCCTGCCCGTGGCGCTGACCGTTGGTCTGACGATTTTTGCGGCTCGCTGTGGAACCTTGGTGGGCACCTTTGCCTTTGATGTCGCCTCAGGTCATGCCGCGTGGGGTGCCGGATTGCCACAGCAATTGTTGCTCGTCTGTGCTTTGGTTGCCCTGCTGGCAGGAACCATCCTGTTTTCTGAGACCGATTTGCTGAAACTCTATCGTTCGCGGGGGCTCGCTGTGCGCCAAAGTGCCCCTGCCCTCGAACGTTGCCAGCGGATCAGCAGCATCTGTGGATTGACGGCACGGGAGCTCGAGGTGCTGGTGCTGCTCTCATCGGGGAGGTCGGTTCCCTTCATCTGCCAAGAACTCTCCATCGCCCAAGGCACGGCAAAACACCACGTCAGCAACATCTACCGCAAACTGGGCGTTGGCGACCGCCAGGGTCTCTATGATGTGATCGAACGGGGAAGCGCCGGCAAAGGCGCGCTGTAGGGCGTCTTTGTGCAGCAGATATTTCATCAGGAGAAAGGAGTGGCTTCTGCCTCATTCATCTTGCCTACTTTTCTTCAGAGTTAGGTCTGCTTCTCAATGTTTGTATTGCCCATATCATCATCCCCTAAGAATCGTATCGATTAAAGGTCTCCGTCTCAAACTCACTATCGCTGGTAGGGACGCAGCTACACAGGCAAGAATAGTTCCAGCGGACGCGGCGGCATAAAGCGCTACGCTCAAGCCCGATCCATTCGACAGGGTTATGATCAAAATAGCCGACAGAGGTATGGACACAAGGAGTGCCGCCCCAGCAAGGAACACAGATTGCAACAATTGGATAGCGGCTATTTGCGACATTGTCGCGCCAATGGTTCGTTCTATCGCATATTCAGAGATGTTCAGCAGAGCGCTACTGTACAGAGTGTTCATGATGTTAATGAGTGCGATGATCATGATGATTGCGAGAAACGAGTAGATAACTGTTCGTAATGTTGCGAGCTCTCGCTCAAGTTGCGCCTTGGTCTCTGTATAGGTTCCGATGGAATATGACGAGGAATCGCCAAAAACACTGTTCAGGGCGACATGCACAGCGTCATAATTGTCATCATCGACTTTGAAGTCGACCCGCCTCATGGGTACGGTATCTGTAGCCAGCATAGCTTCAGATAAATAGTAGTAGTAAATGCTGTCAACTCCTGGAAACGTCTTATCTAGATGACCGATTACGGGATATTCTTTGCCATCGATGCTCACGGATTCCTCCTCGCAACCGATATAGGCAATTACTCCCTGCGCATCGCTTCCTGCATTGGCATCTTGAAGCAACTCCGCAAATCGCACATCATCAATAACAAAGGCACGTGGGCCGTCCCCGTCATAGATGATGCGCAGGGTGTAGGCAGAGAGACCGTATTCATCTACCAACGCACTTACGGCTTGCGGCTCTATCTTAGACCAAGATTCGATGCGTTCTCCATTTTGTGGGACACTGTATACAGCAAAATCACCAATCATCTGCTCCTTTATACGTCCATCAACGCTCGCCGTTGAAAGGACGTTGAGGAATACCAAAAAAAGCGTAACCGATAGCACAATTGAGGAAATACCAAGAGCTGTTCGTTTTCTATCCCTAGAAATCTCCATGAATATCAAGGACAAAAAGGATCCGTCACGTTTGGAGCGTGTGATTCGTCGCCTTTGTTTATCAGATGGGACATTCACAAAAAGCTTCACAGGGTCGAGCTTTCGGCTTCTGAAGGTTGACCAGACAGATGAAAGAACAACGGTGCTACACGCGATACCAATTGCTTGGATCACCTGAGCGAAGCTTATGGTGACTAAGGAGGTTAAATGATAGAACTCCGTTTCTACTAACGACCCTTCGGGGTCAAGGGCGATGAGGATGCTTGGCAGTAAAGCACCGGAGACAGCGTGCGCCAGAAAAAGACCTATCGGTATGCCGATACAGGAGAGCAGAAGTGCTTCCGCCATATTCAATTTATATGCTTGTCCATTTGTCATTCCAATCACCCGCAACAAGCCTAGCTCCTTAATTCTTGACAAATGCGAGATGCTAAATATGTTGCTTAATATCAGTATCGAGGCTATCGCAACGATGATGGTCAGCGGGATTGTTAGTGGGGAGAGTGGGTTTGAGTCGCTGTACGCCCCTGATGATGCGTCAATCAAAGACTGGTTCTCATAAACAATATCGTTTTCTATGCCATAATCGAAATAGAGTTCACCAAGCGAGTTGACATCAAAGACCCGAAGCGAGATGAAACGGGTGAACTCAGCATAATTATCAAACGTCGCCTCGACATATCCTGATCCAATAACAGCCAGTACTTGATGAGACACCTCTCCCATAAGGGCGTTTTTCTCTGCGATGCCGCTGACGATAAATGTGTCAGAGATCTCACCTATAATCTCACCCGTTGCAGACATACACGGCACTGAGACTCGTATCGTTGCCCCTATTGACGGGTTGTCATAGAATGCAGCCGCTTCCTCATCAAGCACTATCTCATTTTGAGCACCGGGCAACCGACCGCTGATGAGTTCGAGCCCCATCATGCCAAACATTGTCGCATCCCATTCCTCAAAATGGATTGATGTAGCCCCACTCGTCGGCAACAGCCCTATGCCGACATTGAGAGCGGTTGTCTCTACGCGCTTGTCATCTGATAATTTATGGTAAAGTGTGTCGTCCCATGATGCTATCTGGGCATGGAACCGTCCTGAACGCTCGATGCTGGCAAGTGTCATGCTATCAAGCGAAGAGACCATAAACCCAGAAATCGTATACAAGAACATGGCAATTGCCACCGCAAGTATCGATAAGATGGTAAATAGTTTCTGTCTCTTAAGGCGATGGAGAGTGAGTGCTAGAATCGACCTCAATTCTCGCGCCCTCCTTTATGTATCAATTTTCCATCGCTCATGGTATATAGCGTGTCTATTTGCGATGACACGCTCTCATCGTGCGTCACAATCACGAGCGAACTCCCAAAGGAGTGAACACATTCCAAGAGAAGTTCAAACACTTCATTCTTTGCGGCGGTATCGAGGTTTCCTGTCGGTTCGTCTGCAAAAATGACGCGCGGCTTCATAATGAGCGCCCGAGCGATGGCTACGCGCTGCTGTTGACCACCCGAGAGTTCACTTGGATAATGAGCCAACCTCTGTGATATCTGTAAGGTCTGGCAAAGGCGGTTTTCGTAATCCTTGTCAATCGGCTTATTGCCAAGAAGCAAGGGTAACCTGATGTTTTGCAGGGCAGACAGTCCAGGTAGGAGGTGGTACGCTTGGAAGATGAATCCGAACTGTTCTCTACGTAAGATAGTCCTCTTCTTATCCTTCATTTTATACAGATCATCACCTGCATAGGTGATGCTTCCTGACGACGGAGTCAGTAGCCCTGACATCATATGCAACAGCGTGGACTTTCCACAGCCGCTGGCACCAACAACCCCAATGACCGAATTCGTGGGTACATCAAAGGACACCCTGTCAACTGCAGTCACCGCAGCCTCTGAATTGCCGTAGATATAAACCGATTCATTTACCCCGATCAACGTTTCCATTAGCAAAAAACTCCTTTATGAATCACCCCGGACTTACAGAGAGTTATGCTTTCAGTAGACAGGAGGGTGGTTCACTCTTGATTGCTCTGACATGAGCATCTGCCTTTGAGGTGTGGGGAGAAGCGTCTATATCCTCGTGATGTAGCGGCCGTCGCGGGTGTCGATCTTGAGCACGTCGCCGGTGTTGACAAACATGGGCACGTTTACCACGGCACCGGTCTCCAGCGTTGCGGGTTTGCTGCCACCCTGCACGGTATCGCCCTTGAAGCCAGGCTCGGTCTCGACCACCTCAAGCTCGACGAACATGGCGGCCTCGACGCCGATGAGCTCATCGCCCGCGTATTGCAGGCTCGCAAGGTCATTCTCCTTGAGCCATTTGCCGGCATCACCCACGGCAGCAGCCGTCAGCGCCACCTGATTGTAGTCGCCGGTGTCCATGAAGTGGAAGTCTTCGCCGTCGTTGTAGAGGTACTGCATCTCCTTGGTGTCAAGACGCAGCTCGTCGAACTTCTCACCGGAGCGAAAGGTGAGGTCGTTCACGCGGCCGGTGCGTACGTCGCGGATCTTGGTGCGCACAAAGGCACCGCCCTTGCCCGGCTTGACGTGCTGGAATTCGATGATGACACTCGGCTTGCCATCGATGACGATGCATTTGCCGTTCTTGAAATCTGCGGTCGAGATTGCCACGGGAAGTTCCTTTCATACACACTGCCTGTTTGTTGCAAACCAGTATAGCGGATAAGACCGCACCAAAGCGAGCACCCTGAGTGACTTTTGATCCCATTTTGCGCGTTGCTTGGTTTATAAAATAGTTAAATCCCCCCTTGCAGTGAGTTGATATTCCAAGGATATTTGACTGGTATCAGTCTATAATCTTCTTACAATTTAACCATCCGTAAGAAGGATTGGATGGGCGGTGCCGGTCTTTCTTG
>JAITTM010000205.1 GCA_031286975.1 Coriobacteriales bacterium | reverse complement strand
CTTCTCCCCGGGGCTTTGAACACTAGTCACCACAGCACCTCCTGTGCGTCGAATACGGGGCCGTCAACGCAGGCGCGCTTTTGCCCACCCGTTGTCTGCACCACGCAGGAGAGACAGGCACCGATGCCGCAGGCCATCCGACGCTCGAGCGAGACCTCACAAGGCACAGCGGCGGCGCGCGCCAACTGCACGATACGACGTTGCATGGGCTCAGGGCCGCAGGTCGCCACGTAATCGAAGGCAAGCGCTGCGAGAAGTTCCTGCGCCACCTCGGTGGTGAAGCCCTTGCGCCCTGCGCTGCCGTCGTCCGTAGTGATGTGAATGCGCTCGCTGGGCGCATACGCGCTGAATGAGGGCTGACACGCGAGCGCATCTGCACTCTGCGCGCCCAGGATGATGTGGAGCTCGGGGCCGCCGGGTAAGGGCGCGCCCGCTGAAGACGGCACTGTTGATCCAGGAGATGCGGCGCTTGCCGCGGCTCGCCCCCCTGCCCCAACAGATGTCCCAGCACTCAGCTGCGCAGCATGCCCCCCTCTCTCACCAGCGCTCAGCTGCGCGGCGAGCAGGTGGAGGGGGGCGCTGCCCACGCCGCCACCCACGAGCAGCACCCTGCGCGCGGCGACGGGCGGTTGCCAGCCACGCCCAATCGGACCGATCGCGTCGAGACAGGCCGAAGAATCGAGCGCAGAGAGCTGCGCGGTGCCTTCTCCCACAACCTGATAGAGCAGTTGCAGCTCGCCCGCCTCTGCATCGGCATTAAAAACGCTCAGGGGGCGCCGCAGGATATGTGCCGCACAATCGACGAGGCGCAGGTGGATGAACTGCCCCGGCTGCACGCGTGCGGCAAGGGTGGGCGCATGCAGCGTCATGCGATATATCCTGCGCCCGACCACCACATTGTCAAGAACGCGGCACTGCTCGACCAGGGGGGCCACTTCGCCTCTCTGCTCACACATGCTGCGCCTCCGGCTGCCATTGCTCAAGGTCTTGCAGGGCTATGGGCACAAGCCGGTCGCCCGTTTTTGCGTCCTGCTGCGCTACTTCGATTGCCTGCACCACCGCGCTGGCACCGGCGATGGTCGTTGCGTAGCAGATGCCATAGCGCACTGCAGCAGAGCGCAGATGGTAGCCGTCTGAGCGTGTCTCCTGCCCAAAGGGCGTGTTGATCATGAGCGCTATCTTGCCGTTGGCGATGTCGTCGCCTATGTTGGGGCGCGCCTCCTGCATCTTGTGCACTCTGCGCACGGGTATCCCCGCGGCCTCAAGGGCCTTTGCCGTACCGACGGTGGACACCAGCTCAAAACCCATATGATGGAGGTCGTTGGCGATCGAGACAATCTGGCGTTTATCGCGGTCGCAGACACTCACAAAGGCCGCTCCCTGCGTGGGCAGCGAATAGTCGATGGAGAGCGCCGCCTTGGCATAGGCGATGGGAAAACTCTTGCCGATGCCCATGACCTCGCCGGTCGATTTCATCTCGGGGCCCAGGATTATATCCGCACCAGGAAAGCGCCCAAAGGGCATGACGGCCTCTTTGACACTGTAGTGGTCGAGCTCGCGATCATCAGGCGGCAGATTCAGACTGGCAATCGTCTGCCCTGCCATGATGCGTGCGGCACATTTGGCAAGCGGCACACCGGTCGCCTTGGAGGTGAAGGGAACCGTGCGGCTCGCCCGCGGATTGACCTCGATCACATAGACCGTCGAGTCCTTGATGGCGTACTGGATGTTGACAAGCCCCCGCACACCGATGGCAAGCGCCAAGCGCCGCGTATGCGAGCGAACCGTGTCGATGACCGCCTGTGACAGCGAGAAAGGCGGGGTACAACAGCTTGAATCCCCACTGTGGATACCCGCCTCCTCGATATGCTCGAGCAGCCCCCCGATATAGACATCGCTGCCATCACAGAGCGCATCGACATCAAGTTCGATAGCTCCCTCCAAAAAGCTGTCCAGGTAGACAGGATGATCGGGAGAGACGCGGGTTGCCTCCGCCATGTACTTCTCAAGATACTGCGTGTTGTAGGCGATAACCATGCCGCGACCGCCCAAAACATAGCTGGGGCGCACCAGCAGGGGAAATCCCAAGCGTCCGGCGACCTCGAGTGCCTCGGCGAATGACTCCGCCGTTCCCGCCTGCGGATAAGCGATATCCAGCTCGTCGAGCAGGCGCGCAAAACGCTCGCGATCCTCCGCCAGGTCTATCGCCTCAGGCAGGGTGCCCATGATTCGAACACCTGCCTCCTGGAGTGACCAGGCGAGTTTGAGGGGCGTTTGCCCGCCCAAGGTGACCACAACGCCCGCAGGCTGCTCCACATCGACGATGTCCATCACGTCCTCATAAGTGAGCGGCTCGAAATAGAGGCGGTCAGAGGTGTCATAGTCGGTCGATACCGTCTCGGGGTTGCAGTTGACCATGATGGTCTCGTAGCCCATCTCGTGCAGCGCATAACTCGCGTGCACGCAGCAGTAGTCGAACTCGATGCCCTGCCCGATGCGGTTGGGCCCCGCGCCGAGGATCATCGCCCGCGGCTTGGTAGCGGGGCGCACCTCGTCGCTGGCCTCATAGGTCTTGTAGTAGTAGCTCGTCTCCGTGGCAAACTCGGCGCCACAGGTGTCCACCGTCTTAAAGGTGGGCAGAACCCCGAGCTCCTTGCGACGCGCGCGCACGAGCTTCTCATCATCCGCATTGGTGAGATGTGCTATCTGCGCATCGCTCAAGCCAAAGCGTTTGGCGCGGAGAAGGACGGGGGCATCCAGGCTCGCGAGCGTATGCCCTGCCAGCTCCTGCTCGACGGCAACCATCGCCGCCATGCGGTGCACGAACCAAGCATCGATGCTTGTCGCCTCGGCCACCGTCTCAACGCTGGCACCGCGGCGCAAGGCCTCCGCCATGTAGAAGATGCGTTGCTCGGTGGGCACGCTCAAAAGCTGTTGGAACCTCTGCTCATTAAAAGTGTCCTTGCCATCGACACCCAGACCGGCACGTCCATTCTCAAGCGAGCGCATCGCCTTGCCCAGAGCCTCCTCAAAGGTGCGTCCGATGGCCATGACCTCGCCCACCGCCTTCATGCGGGTGGTAAGCGTGGTGTCGGTGCCCTTGAACTTCTCAAAGGCGAAACGCGGTACCTTGACCACCACGTAGTCGATGGTGGGCTCGAAGCAGGCGGGGGTCGCCTTGGTGATGTCGTTGGTTATCTCGTC
>JAITTM010000201.1 GCA_031286975.1 Coriobacteriales bacterium | reverse complement strand
GATTGGTGTATGTCGTACTTGATTTGTGTCAAGTAGTGGTCGATTTTGCAACGTGTCCTCAAAAAAGCGGTGCAACCGCCCTTTGTTTCCCTCGCTTTCCCTCGTTTCCCGTCCAAACGCGTCAAAGACCCTACTTTGAGCACGAGCACTGTGCTATATTGATTCGTTGCTGAGCGTGGAGGAAAACAAGCATGTTTGCCGGATGGTTGGCGCACAGGTTCCGTCGCGCCATCGTCGCGCCCAGGCAGGCGCGCGTTTGTCAGTATTTTCGAGAAGAAAGTTGGACGGCTTTGGATACTACCAGTAAAAGACTTGAGGACAATAAAGTTGAGCTTACGGTTACCATCCCTGCAGACGAGGTAACCAAGAGCGTCACCGCCGCTTACAAACAAGCCAGCAAGGCACGCATCCCCGGATTCAGACCCGGCAAGGCTCCGCGCCACGTGCTGGATAAGAACTTTGGCGGCAAGGAGTATTTTTTGGCGCAGGCCACCGAGGAGATATTGAAGACCTTCTACCCCTTGGCCATCGACGAGCAGAACCTCATCGCATTGGATCAGCCGGACTTCTCCCAGACCGACCTGGTGGCAGACGGCGAGCCCTATGTGTTCACTTTCTCGTTTGCTGTCAGCCCTGAATTCGAACTCACGTCCTATGATGCCGTGCAGATCGAGCTTCCCTCGGAGGAGGCGAGCCCCGCAGAGATCGACTCCCAGATCGAATCACTGCTTGAGTACTACGTGACTTACGAGGAGGTGGGCGACCGCGCCGCCAAAAAGGGTGACGAGGTGACGCTTGATATGGAGGTCACTGCCGCCGGCGAGCTGGTCGAGGCCGTCTCGGGCGACGATCGCCCCTATGTGGTGGGTTCTGACACCATGCCCGAGAGCTTTGACAAGAACATCAAGGGCCTCAAGACAGGTGATGAGAAGGAATTCGATTTCTCCTTTGCCGACGACGCCCCTGACGAGCCTCCGCTGCATGTCAAGGTCAAGCTCAAGGGCATCCGCCTCAAAAAACTACCCGAGCTCACCGATGCCTGGGTCAAGGAGACCATTGAGTTCGAGGGTGTGGATGAGCTCAAGAAGCGCATCGCTGACTCCATCAAAGCACAGAAGCAGGGCGAGTTGCCGCCACTCAAGGAGTCGCTCTGCTCCGTTGAGCTGGTAAAACGCCTTGAGGGCGAGCCGAGCGAGCAGATAGTGAAGCAAACCGAACAGGGCATCTACCGCGACTTCTTCGACCAGTTGCAGCGCCAGTCGCTGACCTTCGATGCCTATTTACAGGCCAACGGCATCAAGCCCGACCAGTTCAGGGATGATGTTCACAATCAGGCCGTATCGAGCGCAAAGGCATCACTCGCGCTCGATGCGCTGGCTCGTCACCTGCATCTGACGGTCACCGAGGAGGAGATATTAGAGGAGTTCAACCGCTCCGGCGCCCCCAACCCCGATGAGCTCTATGCTCAGTGGAAGACCTTGGGACGCATAAGCGAGATCCGTGAGGGCCTGCTGCGTGTCAAGGCAGCCAAACACCTCAACGAGACCGCCGAGGTGTTCGAGCCTGGCAAGAAGCCTGCCGAGAAGAAGGCAAAGGCCAAGAAATCCGCTGCCAAGGCCGACAAGCCCGCCCCGGTCGATGCGGACGCACAGCCCGCCTCAGCCACTGCGGACGAGAAGCCCGCCAAGAAACCACGCGCCAAGAAAACCGACAGGAGTGATGATGAGTAACGATTTGCAGCGTGCACAACTGATTCCGTATGTTATCGAGCAGTCGCCGCGGGGTGAGCGCAGTTATGACATCTATTCGCGCCTGCTAAATGATCGCATCGTCTTTCTGGGCGATGCCATCGACGACGCTGTGGCAAATACCGTGGTGGCGCAGCTATTGCACCTTGAGAGTGACGATCCCGAGAAGGACATCAGCCTCTACATCAACTCACCCGGCGGCGTGATCACCTCCGGTATGGCGATCTATGACACCATGCAGTTCATCAAGTGCGACGTGTCCACCATCTGCATAGGGCAGTGCGCCTCGATGGGTGCCGTCCTGCTGGCGGCGGGTGCTCCTGGCAAACGCTATGCGCTGCCCAACTCGCGCGTGATGATCCACCAGCCCAGCGGTGGTGCGCAGGGGCAGCAGACCGACATCGAGATCCAGGCACGCGAGGTGAAATTCGTACGTGAGCGCATCAATAAGATACTCGCCGATCATACTGGTCAAACGCTTGAGAGGATCCACGAGGACACCGAGCGCGACAACTTCATGACCGCCGAGGAAGCCAGGGAGTACGGCCTGGTGGACGAGATATTCTACGCACGCGACATCAAAAAGAGCTAGGGAGGCAGCGAATAAAGCCAAATACGTTCAAATCTTGCTCACGTGTTGAGATACGCCTCGCTTGATTTTCACGTATTTTGCCCATAATCGCTGTATCCTTAAGGGCAACGACACAGAGGACAGTTCATGAGCATTACGCATGGCAGCTCGGGGTTTGGCGGAGGTTTCGAAGAGATACGCTGCAGTTTCTGCGGCAAGACACAGGACATGGTGCGCAAGTTGATTGCGGGCCCCAATGTCTTTATCTGCGATGAGTGCGTGCAACTCTGCGAAGAGATTGTCGAGCACGACCTTGCCGAGGCGGAGCTTGAGACGGATGACAGCAGCGACGCCCCCTTGTTGGAGGATCTGCCCACCCCCGTG
>JAITTM010000192.1 GCA_031286975.1 Coriobacteriales bacterium | reverse complement strand
TCGAGGTACGTGTGCATAATGGGGTAAACCCGTATCGAACGAAAGTAGATTACATGCCTGATGAGCCTATTGAGTCCAACTTGAGGCAACCTCCTCTGCCGCCAGAACCTGGTGCCTATGGCAAGCGGCCGGGCTATGATGGGTCGACGGGCACGGGCTATATTCCGGCGCCGGAGTCCTTCCATAACAATCCGGGCGAACCGATGTATCCCGGGGTTCCCAACTACGTTCCACCGTTTTCCGCAGCTAACGGTGGTGCGCCGGCCTACTATCACCCCGCAACCCCGGGCACGTTGCCACCACCACCCAAGCGGAGCCGTTCGAGTCTTGTTATCGCAATCGTGTCGATTGCGCTTTTGCTTTGCTGTTGCTGTGTCTTCACCGTCATGGTTGCCCTGGGTTTTTTGGCTGATAACAGCAGCTATTATGGCTCAAGCTCCGGTATATACGACACCAACGACCAGTTCAACGACCAGGATTTCTGAGCTACAGCAAGAACTCGTCCGCGCTTACCGTCGTGAAGCCACAGGCGCCTGTGGGGCAGACCTGCAGGCAGGCTGAGCAGCCCAGACAATAGAGCGGGTCGACCACCACGTGCTGGGGCGCTGGTTCAGGTTCCGCTGCTGCTTCTGTTGCGCTCATGGTCTCTGCCGTATCTGCACCATCGCCTGCCCCCGTTGCGCCATCCTCACCGGCCGTCCTCGCCGCAGCAGTCGTACCCGCTGTCCCATCCATCGCACTCGCGTCCACGCTTGTCTCATCCACCTCAGCTGCTACAAGCGCCACCAGCTTGCGGGCGCGGACGGGACAGGCGGTCACGCAGGTCTCGCAAAGCGTGCAGAGCTGCTCGTCAGTGCAGCTCACCGTGAGCAGTACATCGGCGGCATGCTCGCTGTTGCGCCCCAGTGCCTCCACCAGGATAAAACGCTCGGGCACCGCCTTGGGACGCTTATTGATGGGCAGATCACTGGTTCTCTCATCAATCAGACGGGTCCGCTCGAAGGCCTTCTTGCGCTCGCGTTGCTTGGCGGCCTCGATGAGCTTCTTTTGCTGGTCGCCGCCTACCTCGTTCCAGGAGTCGCGCACCTCGCGCAAAAAGCCAGTAAAGGCCTCGCGCCGCCCCGCCTCAATGCCGGAGCTCAGGTAGGCGCGCACGTTGGCATGGCGTTTCTGGGGCACCTGCGCCGCCTCGGTGAGCAGCGCAACCTCCCGCTGTGTCCAAAGCTCCGCCGTGCTGATGGCCTCGCCAAAGAGGTCCTCGACGTTCTCCTTGACATTGACAGGGCAGCTCGCACACTGCCCGGGAGGCAGGTAGACCGACACCGCCTCCAACTGTTCGACCCCTATCTCATTGAGCAGCGAGAACCACAGCTCGCGTGAGAGCATCGCCAAGCAGGGCACGTGGATCAGGTTGCTGCTGCTTGCGGCCTGCTCGATCAAGGCGAGTTGAGCCGCCGCCGCCGTGGGCTCGTCGGTCTCGGTCTGCAAGCGCAGCAACGCGAGCGTTCGCTCGCAGGTGATGCATAGCTCTTCGACCCGCAGCGAACTGAGCAAGAAATCCTGGTTGATCTTCTGGATGGTGCGCGTTGTGGAAGAGATCGCGTTGAGCGGGCACACGCCCACGCAGGCACCGCAGTGCAGGCAGGCCGTGTTGGTCGCCAGCCGCCTGCC
Organism: Coriobacteriales bacterium; assembly: GCA_031286975.1. Classification (GTDB taxonomy): domain Bacteria; phylum Actinomycetota; class Coriobacteriia; order Coriobacteriales; family UBA8131; genus JAITTM01. The sequence continues at coordinate 11,386 of JAITTM010000192.1, read as the reverse complement.
CTGCTCCGCCAGCGCATTGACGGGGCAGAAATCGAGGCAGATGCTGCACTGTGTGGGCGTCGCCGCATAGCGCAGGCACTGCGTTGTCAGCGACATGATGTTCCCCGTGCCAAAATCGCTCAGGCCCGGGTTGCAACGCTTTTTCAATTCAGGGGTCAGCAACTCGTTTTCCATGCCATCCAGTATACTATGAGTAGCTATCACAGGAATAACAGAAACGGGGAGAAGACCGTGACGGATCCAACAAGTGAGCGCCCCACCACCGGCGAGCGCTTCGAGCGCTTCAAAGCCACCATCGCTGCCCTGCGCGCGCCCGATGGTTGCCCTTGGGACATCGAGCAGACCCATACGAGCATCGGGCACAACATGGTGGAGGAGGCGCATGAGGTGCTTGATGCCATCGAGCGAGGCGATGTCGCAGATATGCGCGAGGAGCTGGGCGATGTGCTGTTGCAGGTTGTGCTGCACGCGCAGATAGCCAGCGAGGCGGGGGAGTTCAGTCTCGATGACGTGCTCGACGACATCGACAACAAGATAGTGCGCCGTCACCCCCACGTCTTTGGCGACGAGGCAGCCTTCGCCGCCGCGCGCTTCACCCCCGAGCACCTCGCACAGATCGAGGCCGCCAGAACCTCCGGCGCGGTGCTCGACCTCTGGGATCAGATAAAGCTCCAGGAAAAACGCCTCAAAGCCGAGCGACTTGCAACATCCACCTCCGCTCCCTCGCTGCTCGACGGAGTGCCCCACTCGTTGCCGGCACTCATGCAGGCGCAGGATATCAGTCGCAAGGCGGCGGCGGTGGGCTTTGAGTGGCCCGACGTGCAGAGCGTCTGGGAGCAGGTCTACTCCGAGGTCGAGGAATTCAAAGAGGCCGAGCCGGGTAGCACGCATGCCGAGGAGGAGTTTGGCGACGTGCTCTTCTCGCTGGTCAATGTCGCTCGCACACAAGGCATCGACGCTGAGAGTGCCCTGCGTGTGTCCTGTCGCAAATTCCGTAGGCGTTGGGCTATCATGGAGCAGAACGCAGAGTTGCGGCAAAAAGCGCTTCAAGACCTCAGCACCACCGATCTGGAAGCACTCTGGCAGCTCGCCAAGCAACAGGAAAGATCTACGAAAGGAAGTGCCCTATGAGCACCATCATCGATGTGTACGGACGCGAGATACTCGACTCACGCGGTAATCCCACGGTTGAGGTCGAGGTTGTGTTGGACGACGGCTCCTTTGGGCGTGCCGCGGTGCCATCGGGTGCCTCGACCGGTGCTTTTGAGGCCTGCGAACTGCGCGATGTGGATTCACCCCGCTATCTGGGCAAGGGTGTCATCGCCGCCGTCGACCACGTCAATGAAGAGATCGCCGATGCCCTGGTGGGCATGGACGCTACCGACCAGCGCGCCATCGACGCCGAGCTCATCGAGCTTGATGGCACGCCCAATAAGACCGCCTTTGGTGCCAACGCCATCCTGGGTGCCTCGCTGGCCGTTGCCAAGGCTGCCGCGGAGTCAACCGAGCTCACGTTTTACAGCTACCTGGGCGGCGTCAACGCGCATTTGCTGCCCACACCTATGATGAACGTGCTCAACGGCGGCGTGCATGCCGATAATAACGTGGACTTCCAGGAGTTCATGATCATGCCTGTGGGTGCCAGCACCTTTGCTGAGGCCCTGCGCTGGTGCGCCGAAATCTATCATACGCTCAAAGGCGTGCTCAAGAAGCGCGGACTTTCCGCTGCCGTGGGCGACGAGGGTGGTTTTGCCCCCAACCTCGCTACCAACGAAGAACCGCTCGTCCTTCTCACCGAGGCCTGCACTGAGGCGGGGTATACGCTCGGCGAGCAGATTCTGTTTGCGATGGATCCCGCGTCCACCGAGTTTTTTGATGCCGAGCGCGGCGTGTACGTGTTGGCGGGCGAGAACCGCGAGCTCACCAGCGAGCAGATGGTTGACTATTGGGAGGCGCTGGTTGATAAGTACCCCATCATCTCGCTTGAGGACGGCATGGCAGAGGACGATTGGGACGGTTGGAAGCTTCTGACCGAGCGCATCGGCGACCGTGTGCAGCTGGTGGGCGACGACCTCTTTGTCACCAATGCGGAGCGCCTCAAGACCGGTATCGAGAGGGGCATCGCCAACGCCATCCTTATCAAACTCAACCAGATCGGCTCACTCACCGAGACCCTTGAGACCATCCAGTTGGCAAAGCAGGCCGGCTACACCTGCGTCATCAGCCACCGCTCGGGCGAGACCGAGGATGTCACCATCGCCGATTTGTCGGTTGCCGTCAACGCCGGTCAAATCAAGACCGGCGCGCCCGCTCGTAGCGATCGCGTGGCCAAGTACAACCAGCTCATCCGCATCGAGGAAGAACTGGATGTGGCGGCGAAGTATGCCGGTCGTGATGCTTTTTACAACCTGCGTTAGCTCGTGTCAGGAGCAAAGCCATGTCTGGATGTCACCTGTGATGGATGCGCTCCTTACGCCCAGAACCCGTTTTCTGCCCTATCCATCGGCTTGCAGAAACCCGCTTTAGGAGTTATATGTCCTTTGAGCTCAACCTCCAGAAGAACGCCAAGCGACTCGATAAACTAGTTGCTGGCTCCTTCAAAGACGATGCACCAGCAGATGTCAGGCGCTATCTCTATGACCCGCTTGCCGCCTATAGTGCCAACGGCGGCAAGCGGCACCGTCCCCTCATCTGCGAGTTGGCCTGCGGAGCTGTGGGGGGCGACACTGCCAAAGCCGCAAGCGCCGCCGCCGCCATCGAGCACTTTCACACCGCCGCCCTTATCCACGACGACATCGCCGATGAGTCCACGCTGCGTCGTGGCGTGCCCTGTATGCATCTCACGCAGGGTGAGGGACTCGCCATCAACGCGGGCGATCTTGCGCTCTCGCTGGTAACGGGCACGGTGCTCGACGACGACAGTCTGCCCGATGCCATCAAGATACGCACTCTCAAGGAGCTCGTGCAGATGACCACACGCACCATCGAGGGGCAGGCGCTCGACATCGGTTGGGCGCGCGACGGGCGCTTCGACCTGAGCATCGAGGACTACCTGCTCATGGCGTCGCATAAGACCGCCTACTACTCGGGCGGGGTTCCTTTGGCCATAGGTGCCATCATCGGCGGGGGCACGGAGGAGCAGATCGACGCCCTGCGTGCCTTTGGTATGGCAACCGGCCTGGCCTTCCAGATACAGGACGACCTGCTCAACCTCATCGGCAGCAAAGAGGCTACCAAGAAGGATTACCGCAGTGACATCACCGAGGGCAAGCGCACGCTTGTGGTGGTGCACGCCATCCAGCATTCCGAGCAGAGCGCGGAGCTGGTCACCATCTTAGCGTCGCATACCACGCAGCCCACGATGCTTTCCATCGCGGTGGATATCATGCAAAAGGCGAATTCCATCGACTTCGCGCGCGACTACGCCTTTGGTCTGGTGAACAACGCAAAATCCAATCTTGCCGCGGCGCTTCCTGCCAGCAAGTCACGCGATCTGCTCCTTTCGATGGCGGACTACTTCATCACCAGGATGAACTAGGTATGGAGACTATCGGTCTGGGCGCGACGGGTCTTGCCGTCAGGGATGTACAGCAGCGTTTGCAGGCGCTGGGTTTCGAGCTTGCGGACGAGGTCGAGCGCAACAGCTACGGAGCCGCCACTGCTGCCGCAGTCAGCGCCTTCAGGGTGCAGGCGCAGCTGCCGCTGGGTGACACGGTTGACAGCCAGGCCTGGGCGGCGCTCGTCGATGCCACCTTCACGCTGGGCGATCGCGTGCTCTATCTGCGCATGCCCTACTTCCACGGGCGCGATGTCGCCACCTTGCAAACCGCCCTGAGCATCCTCGGCTTCAGCTGCGGTGCCGATGGCATCTTCGGCGCACACACCGAGCATGCCGCCCGTGAGTTCCAGAGCAACGTGGGCATCGAGCCCGACGGCATCGTGGGTGACTCCACCTTCAGCGCCATCAAGCGCCTGCACCACGCCTGGAGGGGCAAGGAGACACTCGCCGTTGAATCCCGCAGCCTAGGCCTGGCTCGTGTCGCTGAGGTTTTGGAGAAGACCGGGATCTGCGTATCGGGCACCGACGAACTGACGCGCTCCATCGCGCGACGCATCTCGAATCTTGCCACGGCAACAACGCCGCTCTCAAAGGTGGTCAGCGCGCCATCGTTGGCGGCGGCTCCCCAGCAGACCCTGCTGATGGTGCATATCGTGCGAGCGCCCTATGAGCTTGATGACGGAGTGCCACTGGTCTACTTCGATAGCGATGCGACCCTCGGCACGCGTATGCGCACCGCCATTGAATCGAGCGGGGGTGCCCAGCCCCACATCCTGGTCGAGCTGGCGCTTGAGCCTGCGAACGGCATGAACTTCTCCGGCTATGAGGAGCAGCACTGTGCCATCGCCTTACTTGATGCCCTCTGTCTTGCCTTTGCCTGACGCGACAAAAAATGTTGTTGAGAAGACCCTAAGGAGTACGCGGAATCTATGAGTGGAATCGCGGGATACTACGATATCGATGCCGGAAACGAGCTGCTTGCCAGCATGGGCGAGTGCCTGGCGCATCGTGGCCCTGATGGTGAGGGCAGGTTTGTGGGCGTGGGTGTTGGGCTCGTGCATCGCTGGGCGAAGGCTCGCGCGTTTGAAGCTGCCGAGCAGGCACCGGCCGATGTGTTGGAGGCGCGGCAGCTAGTGGCCTCGGTATCCGTGGATGGCGAGCAGCCACTGCGCTCAGGCGACGGGCGTCTGGTCTTGCTCGTCGATGGAGCGCTGTATAACCGGCAGGAGCTCGTCGAGGAGCTGCGTGCAACCGGTGCCAGCCTCAAGGCGCAGACCGATGCCGAGGTCATGCTCGCCGCCTACAGCGCTTGGGGCACTGCCGCTTTCGACCGCTTTAACGGTGCCTTTGCCCTCGCACTCTACAACACCGCCGAGCACACGCTCATCCTCGCACGTGATCATTTTGGCATCAAACCCCTGCACTACGCAGCCTTGGCAGAAGCGCCATCAGCCCCATTGGACCATCCTGAGCACAGCGCACAGCGCGCAGGCAAAGAGCTCAGCCCAGCGACTGCGGATATTTCTCCGGCTTCTTCGCTTCTCCCCGGCTTGCTCTTTGCTTCGGAGCTCAAGCCGCTGGTATTCAGTGGGCGCATCGAGCGCAAGCCCAACGATCGCATCATCTATCGCTACCTCAGATACCGCGTGCATGACGACGGCAAGGAGACCTTCTTTGCTGGCATCAAGCGTCTGCTGCCCGGGCAGATGCTCACTGCCTCGGCAGAGGGGATCAGCGTCGAGACCTACTCGACCCTGCAACGTGACCTCACGGCGAGCGCTCACAGCAGCACGCATCGCCGCTTTGATACAAGCGCGCAGGCACGGTTTGCCCAGGAGTTCAGGCAGTCGGTGCGCCTGCGCCTGCGTGGCGAGGCAGCGGCAGGCTGCACCCTTTCGGGCGGCATGGACTCATCTGCCGTGGTGGCGGTCATCTGCAACCTCATGCGTGACGAACCGCAGGCGACTGTGGCCGTGGGCGCGGTGCAGCAGGCCTTCTCGGCGGTGTTCCCGCATTCCGTCAACGATGAAGAGCGCTACATCGACGCGGTTGCCAACCGCTACCCGCAGACGCTCAGGGTGCACAAGGTCGCACCTAAACCGGAGGAGTTTTTGGAGGATCTGCACGATTTTATCCGCACCCAGGAGGAGCCGCTCATCAGCACGGGCCCCTACGCGCAGTATCGCGTGACACGGGCGGCCTCCTCGCAGGTCAAGGTGCTGCTCGACGGCGAGGGTGCCGATGAAATGCTGGCAGGGTACGTGCCCTACTATCTCGTCTATTTCAGGCAGCTGCTTGCGCGCAAACGCTACCTCAGGCTGTTCAAGGAGCTGGTTTTAGCGTCGGATAAGATGTTGCGGCTTGTGCGCTTCAAGCTCTTTGCTCGCCTGAGCTCCAAGAAGTCCTTTGACAGCACGACCTTTCTTAACCAGGAGTTCACCGCGCGCTTTGCGGGCGAGAAGCTCGATGCGGTGAGCGACAACCTCAAGCTCCGGTTGATGAATGACCTCTTTTACGATTCGACCCCCTGCAGCATCCGCTATGTCGATCGCAACACCGCGCGTTTTGGCGTAGAGAATCGCTCGCCCTTTTTGGATAAGGATCTGGTGCGCTACATCTTCTCGCTTGATGACGAGGCCATCATCAAGAACAGTTGGAACAAGCGTGTCCTGAGCGATTCAATTGAGGATATCCTGCCCAAGGAGATATGGGGGCGGCGCAACAAGGTGGGTTTCTCCACACCCGAGGACGAGTGGTTTGGGGTGCTCAAGGAGACGTTCCACGAGATTTTGCGATCCCCGAGCTTCGCTGCGCGCCCCTATTTCAACCAGCCTCAGATAATGGAAGCCTACAACGCCTTTTGCGACGGCAGCGGCGAAGCGTCAACCATGGTGTTCTGGCGACTGCTCAACGTCGAGCTGTGGTTGCGGGAATTCATCGATTAGTGTCCCTTGCCGTCGAAGCCTGCTGTTTTGGGATCCTTGAACTCCTTGAGTCGCTCGTTATAGGCGCTGATAATCGCGTCCTCAAAGGCGAGTGTGGGCTGCGCAACACCCAAGAGCCTCAGCAGGTGGCGCGTGAATAGCGGGTTGAGGATGAGCAGCGGCCCCAATAGGCTGGTGCCAAAGAAGTTGTTGATGTGCAGACCCTCAAGTTGACTCTGTGTGTTCAGGCCCGCGCCCCGTATACAGCGCACGAAGTACGATGCGCTGTTATCGCCCACAACCTGACTGAACTGGCTCTTAAAGCCCACGATCTCGATGTTGGGCATGACTGTCCGCCCAACTGCTCCGATACCGTCTCCGGTTGCCCCAACTGTCCCGACTGGCACGCCCGCAAGATCGCCCAACACCTTGCCGTTAAAGCGGGCAAAGAGGTCGGTGCTCACCTGTAGGTCGAAGATGCCCAGCCCCGAGGTCTCGCAGCCTTGCGTCACGTTGGTGATACGGGTACACAGAACCTCAAAGGCGTTGCCCGTGAACAAGAAGACGGTGCCGCCCTCGATAAGCTCCTGGATGCGTGTGCGGTAGGGCATAAGCGCCGCGACCACACGCTGCTGGCCGCGCTCGGTGAGGGGCCCCAGGTACACCAAGTCAACAGGTCTGGTGACAAAAGCGGGCACATCGGGCAGATGTGTCTGCAAGAACTCCGCCTCCGGTACGCAGAGACCGAGGTAGCGCATGTTCTGTCCGTCGCCATATAGGTTGCCGAGTTCGGGGTAGAGCACTTCGATCCTCACGGGGCATCACCTCTCCCTGCGCGCGCGTCTCTCTCTACGCCCGGCTTTGTTCCCGCATTTGCCGCTGCCTCCGTGCTCGTGCCTGCCCCCTCCTGCCTGCGCCCCTGCAGGCGCGCGCGGAGCCTGTCGCGCACGGCGTTGGCCATGGGCACGGTGTACACGTCATAACAGATGTAGATGGCGTCGATGCCCTCGAGATCCACCAGGTCAGCCGTGTCCTGCTCGTCACGGGTGCGCTCCATGCGCTCCGGCGACACACCCGCGATCAATAGCCGCAGATAGTGGTCGTAGCTGCGCACGCCGCCCAGCACCAGCTGCGCGATGCTGGGGTCTGTCAGGTACTCGTAGTCGCAGTCATAAAGCCAGGTGATGTTCTCGCTGCCGCCGCGCGCGTCAAAGTAGTCATCCAGGTTCAGGATCACCGCCTTGCGACCAGGTGCACCGGCAATGTAGTCAAAGGCGCGTGAGCAGGCGATGGCGTTTTGCCCTTTGGCTAACTGCATCACCAGTGAGACATCCCCGATCTTCTCCTCAGAAAAACGGGACTCGGCGAGCTTCACGGCGCCAAAGGCTGCTTGCAGCCGCTCGTGCTCGATGCCCAGCTCAAGCAACACCGCCAGAGCCGCCAGCTGGTTGTAGACATTAAAGATGCTGTGCGCTATCAGCCTGAAGGGTAGGTTGCCCTCCGGCGTTTGCAGGGTCAGGATCTGCCCGGCGTCGTCGATGTCCGTCACGAGGTAATCGCTGTCATGCGACCCGAAGGTGCAATTGGGGCAGTGCGCCTTGCCCAGATGATGGTAGCGCACGTACTCGTATTCCAGCAGACTACCGCATTCAGCGCAGACGATGATGTCGCGCGACAGGCTGTCAGCGGTAGGCGTATCGCTGTTGAGGCGGTCGATGCCAAAGTAGGAGCGTGGGTTGCTCGGCGTGCCCAACATCGAGCTCACCAGGTCATCCGCGTTCAAGATGAGCCGCGTCACGGGCGGCAGCGCGCTGTTGATGACATAGGCGATATACTCGGTATGCGCGTTGCGCCCCACCGAATCCCTGAACAGGTTGGTGCACACCAGATAATCCGGCGTGATAAAGGGATAAATCAGGCGAGAAGACCGCTCGTCCACCTCCAGCAGGGCAAACTGCGCACGCGCCTTGCCGCTGAGAGTGGCATCCGCCAGAAGTGTCGAAGCGATGCCCGCATTGAGGTTCGAGCCAAAACTATTGTTGGCAACGCGATAGCCCAGGTATTCAAGGGCATCTGCCAGGATGTTGCAGACGGTGGTCTTGCCGTTGGTGCCCGTCACCGCGATGAGGGTCTTTGGCCGTCCGATGCGCCCCAAGAAGTCAGGGCAGATGCGCAGCGCCGTCTTGCCGGGTAACTGGGTGGCTGGGCGTCCCACTGCCTTGAGCGCGCGGGTTAAAAGCTTGGCTATCCAGAGTGCACAGAAGAATCGGAGCCTTTGCATCATCGGGCCAATGCCGCGCGCATCACGCCACGCCGAGCGCGTCTTTGACGGCAGCCTCTATGATCGCCAGGCCTTGCAGCAGTTGCTCTTCGGGTATCACCAGCGAGGGCATGAGCTTGACCACCTGCGATGCGCGCCCAGCGCGCTCGATGATGAGGCCGCTCTCAAAGCAGTTGCGCACGATTTTATCCGCAAGAGCACCGTCCTTGGTGTCGATGCCCCAGATAAGACCAACGCCGCGCACCGCGAAGTCCGGCGACATTGGTGCGATACGTTGCGTAAGAAAGTCCTTGACGATGGCCTCGCGCGCCTGCGTGCCCCGGTCTATCTCGCCGCTGTGCACCAACTCAAGCGCGGCCTTGCCGGCAATCATGGCCAGCGTGTTGCCCCTAAAGGTGCCGCTGTGCTCGCCGGGCTCCCAGATGTCGAACTGAGGCTTGATCAGGACGAGTGAGAAGGGCAGGCCGTAGCCACTGATGGATTTGGAGAGGATCGCCATGTCAGGCACGATACCCGCGCGTTCAAAGGAGAAAAACGTGCCCGTGCGTCCGCAACCCACCTGGATATCGTCGACGATCATGAGGATGTCGTGGCGGTCACAGATGCTGCGGATGCCTTGCAGGTAGGTGTCTGAGAACACGTGGATGCCGCCCTCTGCCTGAACGGTCTCGATGACGATGGCCGCGGGCTTCTCCACACCGGAATGGTCGTCAGTGAGCAGATCCTCGATGGCACGCAGAGCGTGCTCGTCGCCGTATTGGTAGGGCGCGGGGCAATGCACGACGTTTTGCAGGGGTACGCCGCCGCCTGCGCGCTGCTGTAGGTCGGTTGTGAGCGCCAGAGCACCCAAGGTCATGCCATGAAAGCAGCCATTGAGGGCGAAGACGTTGGTACGCTTGGTGTATTTGCGGGCGAGCTTGAGACTCGCTTCGACAGCATTGGTGCCGGTAGGTCCGGTGAATTGCAGCTTGTAATCCAAGCCACGGGGAGCGAGGATATCCCGCACGAAGTACTCGATGAAGTCCGCCTTGGCTACCGAGTACATATCCAGTGAGTGGATTATCGAGTCCTGCTCGATGTAGTCGAGGATGCGCTGCTTGAAGAGGTCGTTGTTATGACCGTAGTTGAGTGCGCCAGCCCCACAGAAGAAATCGAGGTATTCGCGTCCCTCGACACTTTTAAGTATCGAGCCTTTTGCATAATCGAATACTACCGGAAAACTCCTGCAATATGAGCGCACATTCGACTCATGGGTTTCGAATATCGTTGTATCCACATCTCTCCATTCCAATTTACTCAAGCCAAGTATGTTATAGTGAATAGCTGCCCAATGCAAGGCTGCGCACCAGGTGCAAAGGCAAAGGTTACGGATGGATTGCGGAGCGGTTCAGCGGTTGACCCTTGCGCACAGTAGTGTTAGTATCTGGTGTTTGGAAATGGAATAACCACTGGGTAAAAGGGCAAAGGAGCTTAAAAGATGCTGCCAGATACCTTAAGAATCGAATCATCGAAAGCAGAAGACAAGCAGGCGAATCCTTCACAAAGGGGCTTGAGCCGCCGCCGTTTTCTCGGTTTGATAACCACATCCGTCGCTGCTGTCGCCGCCTCGTCCGCGCTTTCGCCCCTACAGGCATTCGCTGTCACCTCCGCCGAGAAACAGGCTGAGGCTGATGCGGCAAAAGCGCAGTTGGACGAGTGGGAGGCAGAGCTTTATCAGGCTGAGAACGACTACTATGTCGCCCTCGAGGCTCATGAGGCGGCTTTGACCGCGATGGCAGAAGCGCAAGGCAGGATCGAGTTGGCGGAGACGCAGATCGCCGATGGTCAGGCCAAGCTGGCCGCCCGCGCGACCTCCATGTACAAGAGTGGTCCGCTCTCGTTTCTTGACGTGCTGTTTGGAGCGCATTCCTTTGAAGAGTTCACCACCAGCTGGGATTTGCTCAACGGCATAAACCAGGAGAACGCCAACCTTATAGCTCAAACCAAGATCGCCCGCCAAGAGGCGCAGGACGCACATGACGAGTACACCGCGCAGGAGAAGATTGCGGCTGACCGCCTGGCTGAGGCCGAGGCAATCCGAGTGCGTGCCGAGCAGATGGTTGCCGAGTATGACGCCTTGGTAGCCAATCTTGAGGCCGAGGTCGCACAGCTTATCGAAGAAGAGCGCCGCGCGGAAGAAGAGCGTCAGCGTCGTGCCGCCGAGGCTGCTGCAGCTGCCGCAGCAGCAGCCGCAAACAGGGGCGGTGGCGGTGGCTATACCGACGGCTGGGAGTCGATTCCCTATAACGGCGAGACCTTTGACAGCGTTGTCGATGCCGCTTGGTCACGCATCGGTTGCTGGTATGAGTGGGGCGCGACAGGCCCCAATACCTTTGACTGTTCAGGTCTTATCTGGTGGTGCTACACAAAGGCAGGCCTCTCCCTTACCCGCAGTGGCGTGGGCATGGGCGAAGGTGCCCCCATCCAGGTTCCCGCCTATGCAGCTGAAGCCGGCGATATTCTCTGGACCAAATCACACGTTGCGCTCTCCATCGGCGGCGGTCAGTACATCGAGGCGCCACACAGTGGTGCTCAGGTAAGGGTCGCGGATAATATCGGGCGCTTCCTGGGAGCCGGTCGCTG
>JAITTM010000131.1 GCA_031286975.1 Coriobacteriales bacterium | reverse complement strand
TGCCCTCGCTGTTGAGGTAGCGGCGTGTGTCAAGGATGCCGGGGAGCGTTGACTTGCACACCTGCTCGGAGACCTTGATGGTGGGCTTCCACGCCTGCTGCCCCGGCGCGCGTGTGGCGCTGAGTTTGTAGACACCGGCGAGCGCCGCTTGCTCGAAGGCCGTGGCGAGTTTGGTGCCCACACCCCACAGGTCGATGCGCGCCCCCTGATCATGCAGGCTTTGGATGGTGTACTCGTCCAGGTCGTTGCTGGCAACTATCTTGACGGAGCAAAGCCCTGCCTCGTCGAGCAGGGCGCGTGCCTGGATGGAGAGCCAGGCGAGGTCACCTGAATCGATGCGGATACCCGCGAGCTGCTGGCCGCGCTGCTCCATCTCGCGCGCAACCGTGATGGCGTTGCGCACGCCACCCAGCGTGTTGTAGGTATCGACCAGCAAAACGCAGTTGTGGGGCATGGACTGCGCATAGGCGCGAAACGCCGTGAGTTCGTCGTCAAAGGCCATCACCCAGGAGTGGGCATGCGTGCCGCTGACCGGCAGGTCATAGAGCATGCCCGCAAGGGTGTTAGAGGTCGAGGAGCAGCCGCCCACGATGGCCGCGCGTGAGGCGAGGTTGCCGCCGTTAGGGCCTTGCGCGCGCCGCAGGCCAAACTCGGCAACCGGCCCTTTTGCCACCTGGCAGACACGGGCTGCCTTGGTGGCAACGAGCGTCTGAAAGTTGACGAAGTTGAGAAGGGCGGTCTCGATTATCTGGCACTCCAGCACAGGGCCAACAACGCGCACTAGGGGCTCGTGGGGAAAGACCACGGTGCCCTCCTTGACGGCATCGACGTCGACGGTCAGGCGGAGGCTGAGCAGGGTCTTGAGAAAGGCGGGGTCGAACAGGGGCGTGCCGTCAGGTGCGGGCAGCGTTGCGAGGTAGTCGACGGCTTGCTGGGTGAAGGCGAAGCCGTCGATGTAATCTGCGAGCTGCTCCATGCCCGCCGCGATAGTGTAGCCGCCGCCAAAGGGGTTCTCCCTGAAGTGCATGTAGAATGAGGCACCTTCTTGTTGCTTGCCCGTCTGCCAGTAGGCCTGCGCCATAGTGAGCTGGTAGAGATCGGTGAGAAGTGCCTTGTTGTCAAGCATGTCACTCCTTTGGGGCACTGCCGCTGCTGCCGCCGTTGCCGTTGCCGCCGCCGCTTGAACGTCTGCGACGTCTGCGCCCTGCGCCTAACGAGCCGCCACTCCCACGCTGGGGAGCCTGCTCGGCAGCCGAATGCGGGCGATTGGGGTTGGAGTTAGGGTTGGGGCTGGGCGTGCCCTGGCTTGGGCGGTTGGAGTTGGGCGTGCTCTGCCCGGAACGGCGTGCCTTGCCGCGACCCTGTGCCTGACCCTGCTCGCCGCGCTGCGCGCCACTGCCGCCGCGTCTTTGGTTGCGCTGCTTGTTGGTGCTGCGATCCTCGCCGCTGCTATCGGGGGCACCAGCCCGCAGACCGGAGGAATGCTGCCCGGGACGTGGCTTTTCGCGTGAGGCCCCCTCGCGGCTCGCCCTCTCGCGCGGCGCGGCCTGTTGCTGGCTGCCGCCACCTTGCCGCTCTGCTCCGCCAAGGGAGCCCTGCCCCCGCCTGCGCTTGCGCGGCTGCGCTTGGGCCTGGCGTTCGGTTTGCAGCTTGTCTTGCAGACGTGGCTCCGCACTGACACCCAGCTCGCGATCGAGCGCGCTCAGCGCCAACAGGATGCTGCTGGAGGCGCAGCGATCGATGGTCTCGCGGCTGACGCAACAGGGCTTCATGCAGCCCTTCTCATCCTGCTTGCACTCAAAATCCTTGAGCGGGATCGAGAGCGCCTTGCCATCGGCGAGCCGCATGTTGATGATCTCACGCGGGGTGTCGAAGTCGATGACCTTGGCGGTGCCCAGCGGGGTCTCGATAAGGGTGCCCTTGCCCGGTGCGCGCTGCTTGAAATCCTTGTACGCCTCGTATTCGTAGCGCAAACAGCACATAAGGCGACCGCAGGCACCCGATATCTTAACGGGATTGAGCGGCAGATCCTGCTCTTTGGCCATGCGGATGGAGACCGGCTGGAACTCGCCCCCTAAGCGGGTGCAGCACAGCTCTTCACCGCAGTGTGACAGGCCGCCCAGCATCCGGGCCTCGTCGCGGACGCCGATCTGACGCATGTCAACCCGCACATGGAAGCGCGAGGCCAGCTCACGCACCAGGTCACGAAAGTCGATGCGCTCATCGCTCGAGAAATAGAACACGACCTTCTCGCCACCAAAGAGGTATTCGACCTCTACCGGCTTCATATCGAGTTCGTGCTTGGCTATCAGCTCGCGAAAGACGGGCATGGCCTCGCGACCCTTGGCATCCAGCTCGTCGATGTGATCAAGGTCGATATCGCTCAGAGCGCGAATCACCGGTTTGAGCACGGATTTAAGCCCCTTGATCTGCGCGTCGGTAACCTCGAGCCTGGGGTCGACCACCAGGCCGATCTCGCGGCCCCGCTCCGTCTCGACAATCACGTGATCGCCGAGCGCATAGCTGCTGAGCGCTGCGTCGAACCACAGGGTCTTGGGGTTGTAGCGGAGCTTGACCGCCACGACTTCTGGCATAGTGTTGTCCTCCCTAAAGCACGGCTTTGTGCTTGGTTATCCAGTGCCTCTCAGCTCTTCCCGTAGGGAGAAGAGCAGCACCTCAAGTGCAAGTTGTACGGATACATTATAGTGCAACTGCTGCTCGGCTTTGTCGATGGCGAGAAGTGCGCGCGTAAGGGACGGTTCATCGACGCGCGGAGCGGTCAGCTCGATGTTGTAATGGAAGTCGCTGTTGACGATGGGCTCCTTTGTGCCCAGGCGCTGCAACAGGCAATCGCGCAGCCAGGAGCGCATGATGCAGAAGGCCTCTGCCACGGCTGCCCGTTCACGCGCGGTGAGCGAACGCTTGTGGTTCTGCTCAAGTTGGGTCATCGCCCCTTTTGAGAGGTAGTCCTTGCGCTCGATAAGCTCCTGCTCCTGCGCGATCTTAAGGGAGTCGAGGGGTGCCTTAAGCGCCACCAAAAGCTCCCGTGCCGCCTGGAGCAGCTCGTAATCGTCAGCCTGAGCCAGCTGCTCGATGGTCTCGATGGTCTTAATGCGCGCGTCGCGACGAGCGCTCTGACCCAAGAACTCCTGGGCACGATGCACCGAGCCACCCACCGCGGCCAGGGCGATACGGGCGAGCGTCTGGTCAACGCCGGTCAATGAGCACAGCAGCTGCTCCGCCTCATTTGAGGGTATGGTGCGAAACGCCAGAACCTGACAGCGCGACTGGATGGTGCCGAGCACGCTGTCGCGAGTGCGCGCCAACAGGATGAAGACCACCGAGGCGAGCGGTTCTTCCAGCGTTTTGAGAAAGGCGTTGGCCGGCGAGCCCTGCAACAGGTCGGCACGCGTGATGATGTAGACCTTGCTGCTTGCCCGCACGGGAGCCAGAGCCGCGTCGTGTATCACCTCGTGTATCTGCTCGGACACATAGCCGTTGGCACCCAAAGGCTCCACGATGTGCACGTCGGGGTGGGTGCCGCGCGCCACACGGATGCAGTCGTCGCAGGCACCACAACCGTTCTGCTTGCACAGGATGGCCTGCGCCAGAGCCTGGGCTGCCGCGGTCTTGCCCGAGCCCACCGGCCCCATGAAAAGATAGGCGTGGCTCAGGCGTGCGCCCGCAACCGCTGCCGTGAGGAACTGCGCCACCAGCGGTTGTCCCACCAGGCTATCAAACGGCGGGTTAACCGCCCGCGCCGCTGCCGTTTGCGCCGCCTGCGCCGCGCGCGCCCCTGCCTGCTCACTCATAGCTGGGTCGATTCTTTATGTTTTGGAGAAGTTCCTCCGTGATGAAAAAGTCAAGCTCCGCCACCGCAGGAAACAGATCAACCAGTTGCTCAAAGACGGCGGTTGCGGTGTCCGCCTTTTGCGCGCAGCTCTGCACACGGCGCACGCGCTGTGGCTCATTTGCGGCCAATTGCTCAAAACCCTGTTGCACCTTGGTGTGGAAATCCAGGCTCTCGGCCTCAAGACGGTCAGCCCCGTTTTGCGTGGCTCGCCCGAGTGAGGACAGCAGGTCGTGCTCAAGCACGATAGTGCGATGGGGAACCAGACCCAGGCTACCCAGGTTGTTGGCACGCTGTACAAGCTCAAGACCCAGCCCCCGTGCCACCCCCTGATATGCCAGGGTGGAGTCGGTATAGCGATCGCAGAGCACGGTGACACCACGTGCCAGCGCAGGCTTAATGATCTGCCCCACCAACTGCGAGCGCGCCGCCTCATAGAGCAAGAGCTCGGTGACGCTTTCTATCGCGGTATTCGCCGGGTCGAGCAGGATGCCGCGGATCGTCTCGCCGATGGAGGTGCCCCCCGGCTCGCGCAAACGCAGCACCTCCATGCCGGCTGCCTCCAAGCGCGCGGCCAGGAGCTTTATCTGGGTAGACTTGCCCACGCCCTCCCCACCCTCAAAGGTGATGAAGAGCCCCGTGGACGGCGTGTCCGCTGAATCAAATGAGTTTATTGCGTCTTGTTGCATGAGACAATCATACGTGTTCCTGCCCGAAAGGCAAGACTGCGCGTTGTGCTGTCCCCTTTTGGCTTACGCTTTTAACTTAACGTGTTTCATCATAAAGCCCAAATTGCAACGAAACCAACGAGTGCTTCTTTTGATTTTATGGGGTGGCTCTCTGCTGACGGAGCAGTGGCTCTGTTAGAGAGGAACGCTAGCTCTTAGCGGGCGCAACATCTACTTAAATGCCACGCCATCCCCAAACTTTGCACTAGGTCTGATACAGAAAACAGAGAAGTGTGAGCATGGGGTCAAGCTCGTGACGGGTGTGTGTGCCGCCATAGTGCTTGCAACAGAGTGCAGGTTGGTGCGGCAGTTTTCTGCGTCTATGTTTTAGGGGTTATCAGAGGGACGAGGTTGTCAAGTGATACGTCCCTTAGGCAACCCCCTTTGACAACCCATAATAATCCAATAACCTTCTTTGTCGGTTATTAAAATGGCAAATTTAGTTTTTCAAATTTAGCCAATTGCGAATCTGAATTGCAGCAGGATAATAATATTAAAAATATTTCATTTTCATTTCTAATAAATTTAGCTCTTAAAAACCTATAATTTGCAGTTGATGGAAAAACCTCAATGCTTTTTTCAGAATTAGAAATTAATATTATTGTCTCGCTTATTTGCACGACATAATCGTCAAATACTTCAATATCGTGAAAATCTATTAATCGTTTACCCTTAAGCATTTGGGTTCCGTTCAGGTAATCGATTAAAACCATATCTGGGCTTGCTACGATAAGAATGGTGTTTTTATCTGAGAAGGTCTTATGTACCAAGAAGTTGGCGAACTGTTTTAGCGCTTTGTACTGTTCGCTCATTTCAGAACTGTCAGCATCTTTAATCAGAACTATTTCGGAGGAATTGAGGTTCATTTTCACGATAGAACTTCCACCATCTGCCATCATAAAAAGAATGTCATCCTGCCAAAGATAATAGTTTTGAAAATACAAATTCTCCATGCCATCGCAGAATGAAATCACTCTGAATTCTAACGAAGATACATCAATACGAACAAAACACTGTTTTTCATAACAGCAAAGAACAATACAGTCTGCTTTTTTGAATGATATATCAACAACAAAGTCTATAAAAATTTTCAATTTGCAAATTTCATTAAAATCTTTATCTAAAATAATGACACCTTCGTAGTTATCATTGATGATTATTCTGTTGTCAACAATTTCAAAGAAATATAAATCATTGTCGTTGATTATTTTAGAGTTCACCATACTACAAACCTCCGTTTCTAAGGCTTTATTTCTCTTCCAGGGATAGCGCTTCCTGGTCTTATTTGCCCAGTAAGTGGGTCGGCGACTCCTATATGCTGCCCGCGACTATTATACACTTCAAGTTCAGCACCTTTTCCAGTATGTAAAGTATCTCGATGATAGTACTTGCCATCGTCACCCTTATATACGGAGGCTCCCTTTTCTCTGATGTTTGTTCTAGAGAATTTTTTTCTATCCCCAAGAACTGTTTCTCTATCTTGCGGGACACGATTTTCCGATACATAATCCGCATTATGCACCAACACGCCCAACTGCCCAACATGGTAGGTATGGAAATCCTCCACTTGGAAATTATAAACCTTTACAGGCTCTTCAAGTGTTTCTGTCTTCGTGTCCTCAACAATCAAAGTGTTGCCATCAAAGTCAAGGAGTTTGTCACCTATGTAAAGCTCTCCAGCTGTAACGAACCCTACATCCTTAACATAAAACGGATGGTCAGGTGTGGACTTGATGAGCTCGCCGTTGATGGTCAAATGAACAAGCTCTGTGGTCTCTCTTATGTAGGTCTCAACAACAGTCTTGTTGGCTACCTTAAAGGTTTCAGCATCGGTGGATACAACCTTATCCCCGGTCTTTATCTTCTCGATAGCCACATAGCCTACCGCGGTTGCAACAAGCGTTCCTGCAACAAAGCACTTCATGGTGGATGCCGCACCACCAGAAAAGGCAGCCAGCGCTCCAACGGTAAACTGAAATCCGTTATACAGCTCAGATGAGTGCAGCGTCTGGTTGAATCTAACGAGTGCGTTGTTGGGATCGAAAAGCCCGATCCCAAAGGCCAGCATATCAAATCCCCCTATTGTGATTGTCAAAGCTCCGCTGACTTTTGAGACAACCGATATCGTCTTGCCTAAGGCACTTACGCATTTGATGCTGTTTCCGGCAATCTGACCAAGTCCGCCAAGTCCTCCCATCAGCGCTCCGGTTATTGCGCCGGTAAATGCCCCATCTTCAAAGCCCTCCCAAAATGAGCCACCGGCAGCCATACTGGATAGGCCACCCATAAGGCCACCTGTTCCCGCTCCGATAAGTGCACCCAGTGCCGCTGCTCCAAGGATGCCGCCCACACCGGTACAGATCAAGATGACGGCCACTACAACGATGACGATGGTTACAATCAGCTTCCAGTGCTCTTTGCACCACTCAGCGGCAGACTTTATGTCATCCCATCTCTTCTCAAACCAGTTCTTCTCGCTATCGGGCTTGAGATAGTTGTATTCATTATAGAAATCATCCTTGTTCTTATTGATCAGGTCTGCAACATCACCGTCTATGCGAACGACGTCAGAGATAAAGGTCTCAAGCTTATTGTTGAAGCTCTCAAGGGCAGCAATCTTGTTTTCCTGGGTCTGGGTGGATGTCTGAATGGAGTTTACGACATCATCAAGGTTGCACACACTTCTGTTTACGTTTAATACCTTGCTTTTGAGGGAGAACAGTTCGGATTTGTATTCGTCTACGCTTTTCTTGAGGTCATTGATCAAGCCGGGCATCTGATTGATTTTGCCCGCGTATAACGCTATGGTCGCCAAACTGTCACCCCTGACCTTGTTAATCCCCTACGCTGCCGACTCCTGCATCTTGCGCTTGCAGGATGTAAGCACCTCACTTACTCACAGAAACGATCCACTGCTCAAATGTTACATTAGAAGTAACATATTTTAGCAGAGGGATGTTCTCCTCCACAGAAAACACAGAAAGCCGCATAATTTTGAAGCGCAGGGCGATTAATGTGAGACAGGGGGACGTTTCTCTTGTCTCATCAATGTGAGACAAGAGAAGCGTCCCCCTGTCTCGAGAAACGTCCCCCTGTCTCACCTTTGCCTCACGGTGCCTGCCTACTCGTCACGCAGCGGGTCGCCTTTGGTCTCCTTGCCAAAGATGCCCACTACAAAGGCGGCGGCAAGAAACACAAGCATAAGGAAAGCGAACACGTAGACAAAG